>VAZS01000304.1:470-3991 GCA_005884855.1 Alphaproteobacteria bacterium
GTCTTGATCCGGGTGCCCGGCAGGTAGATCCCGATCTCGAAGTTCAGGTTCGCCGCCTGCTTCATGAGGTTCGCGCGGGTGAGATCGTCACCGCATTGCCGCAGTACCTGCTCCAGCCCCTTCGCGATACCATAGGCGAACACCGTTGCCGCGTCTTCCTGATCGCCCTCCGGATACCACTTCGTCATGAAGGCCCGCCATTCGTTCATGCCGGCGTCGTTCTTCCACTGAGGATCCTTGGGCTCCTTCAGGTATGCCGCGCTGAGAATGTCCTGCGCATTCTCGTATCCGGCCGGCTTCATGACGCTGCCGATAGATACCGAGACGTTGGTGAGGAAATGGATCGGCTTCCATTTGAGTTCGCCGGCTTTCTTGATCGACTGCGCGGCAAATTTTGGCGTCGAAATGTTGACAAGAATATCGGGATTGGCGGCCTTGATTTGCACGATCTGTGAATCGACGGTCGGCGAGCTGGTCTCGTAGGAGGCTTCTACGACGATCATTTTGCTGGCCAGATCGCCAAGACCTTCATGCATTCCGATCACATAATCTTTTCCAAAATCGTCGTTCTGATAAAGGATGCCGATGGTCTTGCCGGGATGGTTCTTGAGAATGTAGGCGGCGTAGATCCGCGCCTCCACCTGGTAGTTCGGCTGCCAGCCCATGGTCCATGGAAAGTTCTTCGGGTCGTTCCATTTGGCGGCGCCGGTGGAAACAAATAGCTGCGGCACTTTCTTCGCGTTCATGTATTTCTGGATCGCGGTGTTGCCGGGCGTTCCGAG
The DNA here is from genome assembly GCA_005884855.1 of Alphaproteobacteria bacterium. GTDB lineage: Bacteria > Pseudomonadota > Alphaproteobacteria > Rhizobiales > Xanthobacteraceae > Bradyrhizobium. The sequence goes on from VAZS01000304.1 coordinate 1,253, forward strand.
CGAATTGAAGATCAACAGGACTTCGTCGTCCTCGACCAGTTTGCGCGCCTGCTCGACGGTCTTTGCGGGATTGTAGCCGTCGTCGTAGGAGATGAAGTTGATCTTGCGACCATTGATGCCGCCTTCCTCGTTGATCTTTCTGAAGTATGCGGCTTCGGTCTTGCCGATGGTGGCATAGGCGGAGAGCGGCCCGCTGTACGGCATGATGTTGCCGACCTTGATCTCGGTGTCGGTTGCGCCGGGATCGTATTTCTTCTGCGCATTGGCTGCGCTCGCTACCGCAAGCGCAAAAAGTGCAACTGCGATGGATTTGGCGTGCCTCAAGACGCGGTGGTGCATCTTCGTCCTCCCTGACGTGCTGGCGAGGCTCAGGCACAGTCTCTTGGCGGGCAGATTACTGAGCCCCTCGCACGGCGATCAGTATGCACGATCGGAGTGACGTTGCCAGCGCACGCTTGAACATTATGTTCCGCATAGCGGAAGCAGGCAGCCGCCCGGTTCCAGCCTTGCAATGCCGCAAAGCAAGGCAAGGGCAAAGCCGAGCAAGGACTGTCAAGTGCGACCGGCGCGAAACCATCATAATGCTGGCGCTTCGAACAAGGCTGTATCCATGAATCCTGCCCAGAAGGCGCTCTGGTTTATTGAGAGCCATCTTGCCGGCGAATTGAGCCTCGACGAGATCGCTGGGATCGCCGGAATCTCGCGCTTCCACATGGTCCGGGCGTTTGCCGCCGCGACCGGGCTGTCGGTGATGCGCTATGTGCGTGCCCGCCGCCTCAGCGAGGCGGCACGCGCGCTTGCGAACGGTGCGCCCGATATCCTGCACGTAGCGCTGGATGCGGACTACAGCTCTCACGAAGCATTCACTCGCGCGTTCCGCGACCATTTCGGGGTCACGCCCGAAACGGTGCGTGCATCGGCGCATCTCGACAACATCAAGCTTCAGGAGCCGATCCTCATGGACTCACATCTGATAGACAATCTTCAGGCGCCGCGTTTTGCGACCGGCAAACCGCTGCTCATCGCGGGCATCGGCGAGCGTTACTCCTGCGAGAATGGCGCCGGCATTCCCGGGCAGTGGCAGCGTTTTAACCAACTGGTCGAGAACATCCCCGGCCGAATCGGGAAGGTAGCCTACGGCGTCTGCTGCAATGGCGATGATGCCGGAAACTTCGACTACATCGCCGGCGTCGAAGTCTCTGATTTCTCCGACCTGCCGCGGGAATTTTCGACGGTGCGGATTCCCGAACAGCGCTACGCCGTGTTCTCGCACCGCGAGCACATCTCGACCATTCGCGGCACCATCAACACGATCTGGAATGACTGGATGCCGGCATCGGGATTGAAAGCCGCCGACGCGCCGAATTTCGAGCGCTACGACGAGAACTTCGATCCGCTGACCGGCAACGGCGGCCTCGAAATTTGGGTACCGGTGCGCGAATAAGCCGCGACGCTTGGCTGCTCTGCGCGCTCCAATGCGCTGTGATTGCTTGGCAAGCGATATCGACTTTGCCATAACCTAACGCAACGAAATCGTTGCGCGTGCGGAATCAGCCGAAGTCCGCCGGCGCTAAAAAAGCCGGGGATTCCGATGTCCAACGTCCGTGTTCTCGCCACCGGTCTTGAATTCCCGGAAGGTCCGGTGGCGATGCCGGACGGATCGGTGGTGCTGGTCGAGATCCGCGGCCGGCGGCTGACGCGGGTGTGGCCCGATGGCCGCAAGGAGGTTGTCGCGCAAATTCCGGGCGGTCCCAATGGCGCGGCGATGGGACCCGATGGCCAATGCTATATCTGCAACAATGGCGGCTTCAGCTGGATTCCATCGCGCGGCACCATGATGCCGGGCGCGCCGGAGCCGCACGAATATATCGGCGGCTCGATCCAGCGGGTGGATCTGGCGACCGGCCAGGTCGAAACTCTGTTCACCAAATGCGATGAGCATCCGTTGAAGGGCCCGAACGACCTGGTATTCGACCGGCACGGCGGGCTGTGGTTCTCGGATTTGGGCAAACGCCGCGCCCGCGACATGGATGTCGGCGCGTTCTACTACATCAAGCCGGGCGGCAAGGAGATCGTCGAAGGCGTGTTCGGCATGTTACCCGCCAACGGCATCGGGCTCTCGCCCGACGAGAATACGGTTTATGTCGCGGAGACGCCAACGGCGCGGCTGTGGGCGTTCGACCTGTCTGCGCCAGGTACGGTGAAGCCGCGCGATGTAATCTATCGCGGCGAACGCGGTAAACCGATCGCCGGCCTCGGTGGCTACCAGATGTTCGACTCGCTCGCGGTGGAAGCTTGCGGCAACGTGTGCGTGGCGACTTTGATTTCGGGCTGCATTTCCGTGATCGCCGCTGACGGCGCGATCGTCGAGCAGGTACCGACCGGCGACCGCGTCACCACCAACATCGCCTTTGGCGGGCCCGAGCTGAAGACGGCCTACATCACGCTGTCAGGCAAAGGCGAGCTGATCGCAATGGACTGGGCGCGGCCCGGCCTGCCGCTGAATTTTTTAAACAAGTGAAGTACCTGAACCGACCGCCCCTACAACTCTCTCGTCATTCCGGGGCGATGCGAAGCATCGAGCCCGGAATCTCGAGATTCCGGGTCTGGTCCTTCGGACCACCCCGGAATGACAATAGACCGGCGCGCCTACAACTCTCTCGTCATTCCGGGGCGATGCGAAGCATCGAGCCCGGAATCTCGGGATTCCGGGTCTGGTCCTTCGGACCACCCCGGAAT
>VAZS01000305.1 GCA_005884855.1 Alphaproteobacteria bacterium
GAAACAAAACTCGCCCAGGACGAAACCATTTTCGCACTGGCGCGAAGACATCCGGAAACGGCTGCTTTGTACCAAGGGTTAACGAAGCGGTGGGCCGCAAAGGCCCAATGACAGGGGCACCGTCATGATCAAGGCAATTTCTGCAATCGCCGTGGCTGCGTTTATTGCGGCCGCTCTCAGCGTTCTTCCCGGTTTTGCGCCGCAGGTCGAAGCCAGCGTTCCGCAAGCCTTGGCCAAGGGCGATCGGCTCGACATCCGTACCATAGGCCGTGACTGCGCCCAGCAAGGCTGGCCGAACTTCAAAGCGTCATGCCTGCGCGTCGCCGGCACCAAGACCATGATCCGGGAAGCCCGGTTGGTTACCGCGGACCGCACTCAGTAACGCGCTGATGGTTTCGGGATGAACGCCAGGGCGGACCCGCCGCCCTAGCCGCCGTTCCCGTTGCCATTTCCGTTTTCGGTCTCTTCGCCGATGTGCTCGACCGAGACCACATGCTCATCTTCGGCGGTATCGAACACGATGACGCCCTGGGTTGAGCGGCCGGCAATCCGGATGCCCTCCACCGGACAGCGGATCAGTTGGCCCTTGTCGGTTACCAGCATGATCTGGTCGCTGTCCTCGACCGGGAATGACGCCACCAGCTTGCCGTTGCGCTCATTCACCGACATCGCGACGATGCCCTTGCCGCCGCGCCCCGTGGTCCGGTACTCGAATGACGAGGAGCGCTTGCCAAAGCCGTTTTCGCTGATCGTGAGCACGAACTGCTCGCTGGCGGACATCTCGACGTAACGCTGCTCGCCAAGCTCCATGGTGCCCGAGGCATCCTCGGTATCGATCCCCGCCTCCTCCTCTACGCCCCCACGCCGTACCGCATTGGCGCGGCGCAGATAGGCGGCGCGCTCCTCCGCGTTGGCGTCCAAATGGCGCAGGATCGTGAGCGAGATCACTTTGTCGTTCTCAGCCAGAGCGATGCCGCGCACGCCCATCGAGGTGCGCCCGGTGAACACGCGTACGTCGGTGACGGGGAAGCGGATGCATTGTCCGCCGGCGGCGGTCAGCAGCACGTCGTCGCGCTCCGTGCAGATTTGCACGTCCACGATCGCCTCATCGGGATCGAGCTTCATCGCGATGATGCCCGAGCGCCGGACATCGACGAAGTCCGACAGCTTGTTGCGACGCACGTTGCCGCCGGTGGTCGCGAACATCACGTCGAGATTGGCCCAGGACGCTTCATCCTCGGGCAGCGGCATGATCGTCGTGATGCGTTCGCCTTGCTCCAGCGGCAGGATGTTAATCATCGCCTTGCCGCGGGCGTTCGGCGCCGCCATCGGCAGCCGCCAGACCTTTTCCTTATAGACTTGCCCGCGCGATGAGAAGAACAGTACCGGCGTGTGGGTGGAGGCGACGAACAGACGACTGACGAAATCCTCATCGCGGGTCTGCATTCCCGCCCTGCCCTTGCCCCCGCGCCGCTGCGCGCGGTAGCTCGACAGCGGAACGCGCTTGACATAGCCGGCATGCGAGACCGTGACCACCATGTCCTCGCGCTGGATCAGGTCCTCGTCCTCGACCTCGCCTTCATGCTCGATGATGACCGTCTTGCGCGGCGTCGCGAATGCCGACTTCACCTCGGCAAGTTCGGTTTTGATGATCGCCTGCACGCGGGCGCGCGAACGCAGGATGTCCAGAAGGTCGTTGATTTCCAATGCCAGCTTGTCGAGCTCTTCGGATATCTCCTCGCGTCCGAGCGCGGTGAGGCGCTGCAGCCGCAGATCGAGGATGGCTTTGGCCTGCTCCATCGACAGCCGCGCGGTGCCGTCCTCGTTGAGCCGATGGCGGGGATCGTCGATCAGCGTGATCATCGAGGACACGTCTCTCGCCTGCCAGTCGCGTGACATCAGGGTCTCGCGCGCGGTGTTTGGATCGGGCGAGGTGCGGATCACGCGAATGATCTCGTCGATATTCGCGACCGCAATCGCAAGACCGACCAGGATATGGGCGCGGTCGCGGGCCTTGTTGAGCTGGAATTTGGTACGCCGCGTAATCACCTGTTCGCGGAATGCGACGAACAGGGTCAGCATGTCCTTCAGGTTCATCACCTGTGGCCGGCCATTGTCGAGCGCCAGCATGTTGGCGCCAAACGTCGTCTGCAGCGGCGTAAAGCGATAGAGCTGGTTCAATACGACATCCGGCACCGCATCGCGCTTCAGTTCGACCACGACGCGGAAACCGTCGCGATCGGATTCGTCGCGCAGATCTGCAATGCCGTCGATCTTCTTGTCGTTTATGAGCTCGGCGATGCGCGCGACCATACTCGCCTTGTTCAGCTGATATGGAATTTCCGAGACGATGATTGCCTCACGGTCCTTGCGGACCGTGTCGATTGTCACCTTGCCACGCATTATGATCGAGCCGCGGCCGAGGTGATAGGCCGAGCGGATGCCCTGTCGTCCCAAAATGATGCCGCCGGTCGGAAAATCCGGCCCGGGGATGATGTTGATGAGGTCGTCGATGCCGAGGGCGGGATTCTCGATCAGCGCAAGGCAACCGTCGATCACCTCGCCCAGATTGTGCGGCGGGATGTTTGTCGCCATGCCTACCGCGATGCCGCCGGCGCCATTGACGAGAAGGTTCGGGAATTTGGCCGGCAAAACCAGCGGCTCTTTTTCGGTCCCGTCGTAATTGGGCTGGTAATCGACCGTATCCTTTTCGATGTCGCCGAGGACCTCGAGTGCCGGTCGGGAAAGACGCGCCTCCGTGTATCGATACGCCGCCGGGGGATCACCATCGACCGAGCCGAAATTGCCCTGGCCGTCGACCAGCGGCAGGCGCATCGAGAAATCCTGCGCCATACGGACCATCGCATCGTAGATCGATTGGTCGCCATGCGGATGATATTTACCGATGACGTCACCGACGATGCGCGCGGATTTGACGTACTTCTTGTCCGGCGTGTGCCCTTGCTCGTACATCGAATACAAGATGCGCCGATGCACCGGCTTGAGACCGTCGCGCGCGTCGGGCAACGCTCGCGCCACGATTACGCTCATGGCGTAATCGAGGTAGGAGCGCTTCATCTCATCCAGGATGGATACGGGGCGAATATCCGAAGGCGCCGGGGGCTCTCCGGAGTTCGTATCTTCAGGGTCAGACAAAGGGGGAATCCGAATAAGTTTTTACTCGGGAATCATATAGCGTATCGGGTGGGTCCAAACCACCCTTAACTCACCCCCGCGAGCGGTTTTTCCCTTCGTTTTTCCAGAGACTTAGGGGATCACCGATCGCCGCTACCGCCGCGCCAAAAACCTGCTTTGAAATGTCCTCGCAAGAGCCCGCCTGGGCGGCCGAAAAAGGCCCTCCAAAAGGCCGGCTCGCAGCATCCGCCAACGGTTCGAACACCACGCTCTAGATGATCCGCCTGCGGCGCGGTGCCGCGGTGGATGGACCTGCGGAGCCGAAATCGCTGCCCTGGTCGTCGGACCCGAAACTGCCGGCACCACCGCCGCTGCGGCCGTCCAGCATCGTCAGCGCCGAGTTGAAACCCTGCAGCACCACCTCGGTCGAGTATTTCTCCACGCCGCTCTGATCGGTCCACTTGCGGGTCTGCAGTTGGCCTTCGATGTAAACCTTCGCGCCCTTTTTCAGATACTGCTCGGCGATCTTGCAGAGACCTTCATTGAAGATCACGACCCGATGCCACTCGGTCTTTTCCTTGCGCTCTCCAGTCGCCTTGTCGCGCCAGCTCTCCGATGTCGCCAGGCTGAGATTGGCAATTGGGCGCCCGTCCTGTGTCCGCCGGATTTCCGGATCCTTGCCGAGATTTCCGACCAGAATCACCTTGTTCACGCTTCCCGCCATCGCCGCTCT
>VAZS01000306.1 GCA_005884855.1 Alphaproteobacteria bacterium
CGACTTGCCGCTGGCGGTCGGCCCTGCGATAAGCACGGCCTTGCTGTTGTCCCCTATTGAATTCACTCCGATGTCTCTCGTCGCTACGCTCATCTGCAACCCCGCCAATCCCGCGCTCGATAGCACGGTAGTGGACGGCGCGCGCGCCATTTTGCCCTCCGCCGGTCCGGCACAATGGTTGTTCGACGAAGTGGCCGTCGACATTCCCTTCACCGGCGGTGAGGACCTGCGCGCGATCGAGAATCGGCTGCGGGAGGCGCGCCGCGATCTGCCGATCGACATCGTGGTGCAGCCTGAGGCCTTCCGGCGCAAGAAGCTTTTTCTCGCCGACATGGATTCCACCATCATTGGCCAGGAATGCATCGACGAGCTGGCGGATTTCGCCGGCCTGAAAGCGCATGTTGCACAGATTACCGAGCGCGCGATGCGCGGGGAAATCGAGTTCGAGCCGGCGCTGCGCGAGCGCGTGGCGCTATTAAAAGGCATGTCGATGAGCGTGATTGACGAGGTCCTGGCCAAACGCATCACGCCGACGCCTGGAGCACGCGAGGTGGTGGCTACCATGCGCGCCCACGGCGCCTGGACCTGTCTGATCTCGGGCGGATTTACGCACTTCACCAAGGCGGTCGCCGGACGGATCGGGTTTCAGGAAAACCGGGCCAATGAGTTGAAGCTCGAGCACGGCAAACTGACCGGCGAGGTCGTGGAGCCCATTTTAGGACGTGCCGCCAAACTCGCCACGCTGCTGGAGCTGCGCGAAGCCTTCGACCTCGACGACATCGACACGTTGGTGGTCGGCGATGGCGCCAACGATCTCGGCATGATCCAGCAAGCCGGTCTAGGCGTCGCCTTTCACGCTAAACCCACGGTCGCCGCGGCAGCCGCTGCAAGGATCGACTACGGCGACCTCACCGCGCTGCTCTATGCGCAGGGGTATCGAAGGGACGAGTTTGTGGAGGGATAAATAGAAGCAGGCGCGGAGCCTGAGCGAGCACTCCCGCCTGCCCGGATACGCCCAGCGCCACAAAGCGCAGTTCACCGTCGGAATTGGCGACCAGTAGCAGCACCGATTTTTTGCCGTCCTTTTTCAACTGCTCCACACGCTTCTTGACATCAGCCGCGTTGCTCACGGCCTCCTGCGCCACCTCGACAATGACCTCCCCGGGGCTGAGGTGCTTTTCGGCGGCGTCAGAGGCGCCATCTACATTGGTGATGATAACACCCTTGACGTTGTCCTTGATCTTGTAGCGGCTGCGCAGGTCCTTGCTGAGGGTGGCGAGATCGAGCCCGAGCGCCTTTTGCGTCACCGGCTTTTCGGCAGGCTCATCCTTTTTCGCCGCGGCCTGCACCGCCTTCTCGGTATCCTCAAGCCGGCCGAGCGTAACTTTTTTGGTTTCTTCCGCGCTCTTGCGGATGATAACGACTTCGACCTCTTTGCCGACCGCGGTGTCGGCCACCACGCGCGACAGATCCTTCGGTTCCTTGATGTCCTTGCCGTCGAACTTGACGACGACATCGCCCGGCTCGATCCCCGCGGGCTTGGCCGGACCCTTGTCCTCGACGCCCGCAATCAGCGCGCCGCGCGCCGGTTTGATGTTGAGGCTTTCCGCGATCTCGTCCGTGACCTGCTGGATGCGGACGCCGAGCCAGCCGCGACGCAACTCGCCGAATTGCCGAAGCTGATTGACGACCCCGACCACCGTCTTGGAGGGCACCGCAAAGCCGATGCCGATCGAGCCGCCGGACGGCGAGATGATGAGCGTGTTGACGCCGATCACTTCGCCCTCGAGATTGAACAGGGGGCCACCGGAGTTGCCGCGATTGATGGCGGCATCGGTCTGAATGTAGTTGTCATAAGGGCCGGAGGAGATATCGCGGTTGCGGGCCGAGACGATGCCGGCCGTCACCGTGCCGCCGAGGCTGAACGGGTTGCCGATCGCGACTACCCACTCGCCGAGGCGCAACTTGTCGGAGTCGCCAAACTTCACGGCCACCAGCGGCTTGGTCGGCTTGAATTTCAACACCGCGAGATCGGTCTTCTTGTCGACGCCGACCAGTTCGGCCTTGAACTTGCTGCCATCGTTCATGATGACGTTGATCTCGTCGGCATCCGCGATCACGTGATTGTTGGTCACGACGATGCCTGCGGCATCGACGATGAATCCCGAGCCGAGCGAGTTGGTCTTGCGCGGCTGCAATTCGCCGTTCTTGTCACCGCCCCGGTCACCGCCTTTGGGACCGGCGCCAGGACCACGGCGGTTCTTGAAGAAATCGTCGAAGAATTCCTCGAATGGCGAGCCCGGTGGCAACTGCGGCATCGCGCCCCCGCCCCCGCCGCCAAGCCCCTTGGCCTCAACGGTCTGTGACGTCGAGATATTGACGACGGCATCGATCACCTGCTCGGCCACATCGGCTATGCCGTCGGGGCCGCGCGCCAGGGCCGGTGCCGGTGTCAGCACGCTTGCGGCGGCGAGGCAAATCATGGCCAGCACGGGACGCAGGCGATGGCTCAGGGCTGGAATCGCAGCGGTCATATCAGCTCTCTCTTGTCAAAAAATCGGGGCGGAATTTGAAACCGACAGTGCGCCCGAACAGGGTAACGGCGCAAGCATTGAGCGGACATTTCGTTCCCATGAGTTCGGCTGAATTCGGCGAAACCGGGACGTGCCCGCTCACGATCGTGCCCTAAACATTTTCGTCGTGGCCTAAGCCACTGCTATCGCCGCACCACCCAGATCAGAACCAGGCCGGCGACCGCCGACCCAATGCCGACCGCGCGCAAGATGCTCTCCGGGGTCTCCAGCGCGCTCTTCATGGCGCGGCGCATCCAGGCTGGGCTTGCCGCGAACATCAGGCCCTCAAGCACGAACAGAATGCCCAATCCGATGAGGAAGTCGGCGAACGCTATGGACCTCATCGGACTGAAACCCCCCGTTTAATGTTGTTATAAGCCTGTCTCAAAGGGCGGCGCTTGCCTCGCCCTTTGTCCCTCCTTGTTTCAAGGCTTTGGCGCCGCCGGTTGAACCGCAGCCGCTGTTCCCGCGGAACCCGGACCGCCGGTTGCCGCCGCCGGCCCAGCCGCTTTACCGCTTGGGTTGCCGAAGAACCTGAAGAAATCGGAATCCGGCCGCAGCAGGAAGCGGGTATCATTGCTCTTCAGCCCGGTCTCATAGGCGGTCATCGAGCGGTAGAAGGCGAAGAAATCCTGATCCTTGCCATATGCTTCGGCGAACAGCCGGTTACGCTCACCGTCGCCTTCGCCGCGCACCCGCTCGGCGGTCGAATTGGCTTCGGCGACAATGATGGTCGCTTCACGATCCGCATTGGAGCGGATCTCCTGCGCCTTCTGGCCGCCTTGGGCGCGGAATTCGGCCGCCTCGCGCTGCCGCTCGGTTTGCATGCGCTGATAGACGGCCTGGCTGTTCTGCTCGGGTAGATCGGCCCGCCTGATCCGCACGTCAGCCACCTGGATGCCATAGCCGTCGGCTTCCCTGTCGAGCTGGTCGCGAATACGCGCCATCAAGGCCTCGCGCTCGTCCCGCACCACCTGGATGAACGTGACCTCGCCGAGCACGCGGCGCAGCGCCGCGTTGAGCAGCGTCGTCAGCTGGATATTGGCGGCCTGGATCGTGCCGATGGACTGATAGAAGCGCAGCGCGTTCTTGATGCGATAACGCGCGAAGGCATCGACCACCAACCGCTTCTGGTCCGACGCAATCACTTCCTGCGACGGATTTTCCAGATCGAGGATGCGCTTATCGATCGAGATCACCGTGTCGATGAACGGCGCTTTGAAGTTCAAGCCCGGTTCGGTGACAACACGGATGGGCTCGCCGAGCCGCACTACCAGCGACTGTTCGGTCATATCGACCGTAAAGACGGAGCCGTAGCCGACGATCAAGACGGCAAACAGCACGAACAGCGCCGCGATGCCTGCAATGGGGGATTTCATCGTGTGGCTCCGCTTTGCTGCTGGGGCTGCCCGGTCGTCCCCTGACGGCGTTGCGTCAGCTCGTTCAAGGGCAGATAGGGCACCACACCCTGTGAGGAACCGCCGCCGTCATACACCAGCTTGTCGGCGCCGCCGAGGACACGCTCCATTGTCTCGAGATAGATGCGCTGGCGCGTGACGTCGGGGGCTTTCCTGTATTCGTCATAGACCTTCAGAAAGCGCGCGCTCTGGCCTTTGGCTTCGGCGACTGCCTGCTGCTTGTAGCCTTCGGCGATCTGCACGATTTGCGCCCTGCATCTGGACCTGCGCCACATGGATGCCCGAACCGTAGCTGTCCAGCGTCTTCTGCATCAGCTCCTGCACGCCCTGTTCGGTGGAGGTGCGGGCGCCGGTCAGGATCGGCTGGATGTTGGAGCGGCCAATCACCTCGCGCATCGCGCTTTCGGCGACCGCCTTCACGGTGCCTTCCGGATTTTGGATGTTGAACAGATAACTGCCGACGCCGTCGGGCTTGATGCGCCACAGCACGGTGAAATCCACATCGACGATGTTCTCGTCGCCGGTGAGCATCAGACTTTCTTCGGGCACGTCGCGCATCGTCCGGCCTCGCCGCGCCGGATCCTCGATCAGCGTCATGCCAATCGAGATGGTGGAAACGCGCAGCGCTTT
>VAZS01000307.1 GCA_005884855.1 Alphaproteobacteria bacterium
TCTCCTGGCGCAACAGATCGAAATCAAGCGCCGAGACATTTGTGTTTCTTGCAATCTCCTCGGCGCCGTCCGCGGGGATCACGCCGCAACGCGCCTGCGCCCGAGCCAGCGCAATCTCGACCTCCGCATAGCGGGCGATCGAGCTGAAGTCCGAAAACACCTCCCGCATCCGCGGCGTTCCAAAGGCGTCGCGAAACAGCAAGGAATCGAGAACGGTCGTGGAGGTCGGAAAAGCGGCCATGTGTGTCACCTCGATTGTCGTCACCTCGATCAACTCGTTACTTACCGGACAAAGCCGTGGCACAGTGGCCGGTCCAGCCGAGCGAAGCTCGCTCTTTCTTATCCCTCCCCTCTAGTGG
>VAZS01000308.1 GCA_005884855.1 Alphaproteobacteria bacterium
GCAAGCGAAGCAATCCATGGCTCGGCTTCACCAGATCGAAGATAGATTGCTTCGTCGCGTTGCCCCTCGCAAAGACGGAGAGTAACCGGCCACTACAACGGCGTCATCACCGGGCAGGCGACGAAGCTTTGCTTCGCGCCGATGTCCCGGTGATCCACGTCCTGGCTTTGTTACCGCAAGAAAGACGTGGATGGCCGGGACAAGCCCGGCCATGACGACGGCGGATTCTCGAGTCAATTGTCTAACAGCCGCACCTTCGCGGTCTCGCCGCATGTGCGCGAGTTTTGCATCAGCTATTTTGCGCGTCTGAAGATCAGAGGGCGCAGGGAAAGCCGGGTGCTCGTCGCACCCGCAGCCTCGCGTGCAAAGTAAAAAAGCACACGAGCGTAATCACCACAGGTTTGCCGAGTTTACCCGGCCTTCCCTGCGCAATGGTTTTACGGCTTACTTCGCGCTCTCCCCGGTGACCGGGCTCTTTTGCCACCGTCGTTTCGCGGAAACCTCCGCAAAACTTGACGCCAGCGTCGGGGCGTCAGGACCACACGACTTCGCCGTCCGTCGCTGTTGCGAGCCTGATGCTGCCGCGTCCATCGCATCCCGTGCCCAACGTCCGTGACGATCGCGAAACGCCCCTCTGTGTGGGACGGGATGGCGGAGTTCTAAAGTTGATTTGGGTCTCCGAGGAAGCGCAATATTTTTGCAAGCGGGGCTGGACAGCCGAAATCGATTTGCCCGTCGGGCATGGCGCCAGATGCGAAAGGGCGCATATCCCCACAGCCGTTTTGAACCCCTGCCGACCAGCCAAGCCTTTGGAATCGCTAGATTAATCTAAGGCTTTGCACTGGTCTAAGTCAGGTAACATCCCAACCGCAGCATGTTCCAGCAACTTCAGCGTGGCTTCGGTTCTTGTTTAAGTAACACCATGGGAATTCGTCGTTGGGCTTCTGCGTTCAATATTCAAGATGCCGGCTGCCAAGGCGGCCAACTTTGCCGACACCATGGACAAGTATGGACAAGCGGTATGCGGCACCTATCAGCGCGATGCCGCCAATAAGCTGGTTGAAGCTGCTCGGCAAAATATCCAGGCCTCAGGTCATCCGTTCCTGATCACGACAGAGGCTGTCACCGCGGCCGATGCGAAACATGGCTGCTGCAAAGTCTGCGGAAAGCTTTTAGACAGCAATCTGGTTTTAATGAGCGCCATCGTTTGTGACGAGTGCATGGGCGAGGGCACGCGCAAGTTGGCCGAAGAAACGCCGAACAAACAATTTGACTTTGCCTTCGAAGCGTTGGCCTGGCATTTCGCGGGCCTCCCGAGAGACCGGTTGGTCGCCACCTCGCGGCAGTTCCCGGGTCATATGCGTGCGGACGTTCAGGTGGCTCTCGAGAAGCTGTTTTCGACCTCGGCTATCCGATTTTTTGGCATCGACGAGCGGCAGCGCTACGAGACACTGATGATCGCGGCGCTGACCAGAGATGACGACTATGCTCCCGGTATTGGGCCGGCGCAGTATCACGATGTGGATGTCGGCGACAGCGCACCGGTGAAATGTCTCCACAACGGGCTATGGCTTTGCCAAGCCGAGGGCCTGCGCTACGCAGTCCTCCTCTCCACACACCGGGAGCACGGGTATGAGGCTGGGACCCGCATCGAGATCGCCGTGCCTGCCGGTGCCCCGGGCGCGGATGTCGTGCAACGCTGTTTCTCTGAGTTGGAGGAAGCGGTCAATGCTGCGCGTTGCTATCGCGGCAAGATCCTCTCATTCGATAAGGATCCGGATTATCGCGGACGCTCGAAAGGTGTCATGGTCCACAAACTGGCAGCGGTTCAACGCGAGGACGTGATCCTGCCCGAAGCCACACTCAGGCTGCTCGATCGCAACGTGTTGAAGTTTGTGGGCAGCCGGGCGCAGTTGCGGCGGCTCGGGCAATCGACCCGCAAGGGCATCCTGCTGTACGGCCCGCCCGGTACCGGCAAGACGCATACCATCCGCTATCTGGCGAGCAACCTGCCCGATCACACGACGCTGATCATCACAGCAGCTCAGATCGCATTACTCGCCTCTTATATGAATCTTGCCCGCCTGCTACAGCCGACGATGGTCGTCATCGAGGACGTCGATCTGATTGCACGCGATCGCAACGACATGGGACCTTGCGAGGAATCGATGCTCAATGAGCTTCTGAACGAGATGGATGGACTGAAGGAGGATGCGGATATTCTGTTCGTCCTCACCACCAATCGGCCAGAGCAGCTTGAGGGCGCATTGGCCGGCCGACCCGGTCGCATCGACCAGGCGATCGAGGTGCCGCTTCCAGATGATGTCGGCCGCAGGAAACTCGTACAACTCTATGGCAAGGCTCTGCCGCTCGGCGATTCCGTGGTGGCCGAGGCCGCACAGCGGACCAACGGTGTCAGCGCCGCCTTCATCAAGGAGCTGATGCGGCGCATCGCACAGGCAAGCATCGTTCGAGATGGCGGCTCAACAGTCGGGAGCGAGGATATCAGCGAAGCGCTGGATGATATGTTGTTCGCCGGCGGCAAGCTCAATGTGAAGCTGCTGGGCGGGGCGCAAGAAAAGCTCGCCGGATGATGACGGCGATGTTCGGCGGCGCCACCGCCGGATTACGCCGTGACGGTGGGCTCGCACGTAAAGCGTGAGCGATTCGATCGAAGAGCCATTGGCTCCAAGCGGGAGGCGAACCGATGAAACCGAGAACCGCTCGTTGATTGTATTAGCTATCCACCTGCGGTAGGGCATACAGAAAGTTCTCGCATCATATATGGAAAAGGCAGCATGGCGCGCAGCATTCTGATTCTTGGAGCCTCGTATGGCTCATTGCTGGCAACGAAGCTGTTGATGGCGGGTCATAACGTGACCCTGGTTTGCCGTAAGAAGACCGCAGAACTCATCAATCGCGAAGGTACCGAAGTTCGCATCAAGCTGCGTGACGAGGCGACGCACCGGGCGATCTTTTCCCGCGATCTGCCTGGGACCCTGGATGCGACACCACCCGCGGAGGTCGAGCTTTCGCGTTATGATCTGGTTGGTCTTGCGATGCAGGAACCGCAATATACCAACCATACGATCCGGGTTCTGATGATCAAAATTGCCGAGGCGAAGCTGCCTTGTCTTTCGATCATGAACATGCCGCCTTTGCCCTATCTCAAACGGATTCCGGCGCTGGCGGAGATGGACCTGGAAGAGGCCTACACCAATGCCCGGGTGTGGGAGCGGTTCGAGCCGGGACTGGTGTCGCTTTGCTCGCCTGATCCGCAGGCCTTCCGCCCGCCGGAAGAGCCAGCCAATGTCCTACACGTGGGCTTGCCGACCAATTTCAAGGCCGCGACATTTGCACATGAGGCCCACAACACGCTGCTTCGGCAGCTGGAAGCGGACATCGACAACGTAACGCTCGATGGCCAGGACGTTCCGGTGAAGCTCAAAGTGTTCGATTCGCTGTTCGTGCCTTTGGCCAAATGGTCGATGCTATTGACCGGAAATTACCGCTGCATCACCTCGCACGAGCCGCAGTCGATCCGGGACGCGGTGCACGATGATCTGGAGCTTTCGCAGGCGATCTATGAGCACGTCGACGCCATCGCTCGGCGTCTCGGCGCTGACCCAAAGGATCAAGTGCCTTTCGAGAAATACGCCAAAGCAGCCGCAAGCCTGCTCAAACCGTCGTCGGCGGCGCGGGCGGTGGCCAATGGAGCGCCGTTCATCGAGCGGGTCGACTTGCTGGTGAAGCTGATCTCGCATCAGCTTGGCTTGCCGATCGCCGAGATCGACCACACGGTCCAGACCGTCGATCAGAAGCTGAATGAGCGGATCGTCGAGGGCGGGTCCGGCGGGCTGTAACGTGCTCTGTCGCAGTTCCGTCGATCGTAGCTTCCGGAAAACAGTAGGACGCCCGGACAAAGAATGCTTTTGATTCTGCGCTGTGCGAATTTCATCGCTCAACTGCTCG
>VAZS01000309.1 GCA_005884855.1 Alphaproteobacteria bacterium
CGCAGATCGAAGCGCCGTGCTCGCTTTAGAAGAGGCGATCTTTGGCGATCTGTTCCAAGTTGTTCCACGTTTTGGAACATGGAACAAGAACGCGGCTCCGAACTAGGAACACTCATGCACGCGGCTCGGCTCGCAACCTTAGGAATCCGGGAGACTTGCAGGAAGTGAGCGACCCGACACATAGGTAACAGATCGTACCGGACACATAGGTTACACTTTCTCCCTTTTTCTAGGGAGGAAAGTGGATGCCGTGGAAGGAGTGTTCGGTCATGGATGAAAGACTTAAGTTCGTGGCTCGCCGGCTAGCCGGCGAGCCAATGGCGGAACTGTGCCGGGAGTTCGGGATCTCCCGCAAGACTGGCTACAAGATCTTCGATCGCTACCAGGAATGCGGCATTCACGGTCTCACCGACCGGAGCCGACGTCCCTATCGCTACGCCAACCAGCTTCCGTTTCAGGTGGAGAACTACATTCTGAACGTCAAGCATGAGCACCCCAGTTGGGGTGCTCGCAAAATTCGCGAGCGCTTGCTCCGTAGATTCTCCGACATTCCCCTTCCCGCCAAAAGCACCATCCATGCCGTGCTCGATCGTCATGGTCTGGTCGAGCGGCGCGGTCGCGTGCGTCATCGGGCGCAAGGCACACCCTTATCGCTGGGCCAGCGACCCAATGAGCTCTGGTGTACCGATTACAAAGGCGAGTTCTTACTGGGCAATCGCCAATACTGTTATCCGCTCACCGTCACCGATCACGCCAGCCGTTTTCTCCTCACCTGTGAAGCGCTTTCTTCGACCCGACAAGACTACGCTTTCACAGTCTTTGAGCGGCTGTTTCAGGAGCGTGGCCTGCCTGCCAACATCCGCAGTGACAACGGCGTTCCCTTCGCTTCCGCGCATGCGTTGTTCAATCTAAGCAAACTCGCCGTCTGGTGGCTGCGCCTCGGGATTGGCATTGAACGAATCAAGCCCGGCCATCCTCAACAGAATGGCCGCCATGAGCGCATGCATCTCACCCTGAAGAAAGAAGCCACCAACCCGGCGGCGGCCAACTTCCTGCAGCAGCAAGCCCGCTTCGACGACTTCCTCGAAGTTTTCAACCATCAACGTCCACACGAAGCCTTGGACATGAAGTGTCCGGCCGAAATCTATCAGCCTTCCACTCGTGCCTACACCGGGCTGCCCGACCTCGATTATCCGCTCCACGACAAAACCATTGTGGTCACCCGCTGCGGCCGCATCTGCCTGGGCCGCAAAAAGATTAACTTCAGCCAGGTCTTTGCCGGTCAGGCCGTCGGCATCAAGGAAGTGCACGACGACATCTGGCTGCTCAGCTTTATGGACTATGATTTGGGTTACTTCGATTTGGAGAGCAGAGTTTTGGAACCGCTACAAAATCCCTTCGGCCCAAAAGTGTTACCCATGTAGCCGGTACATTCTGTAACCCATGTCTCCGGGCTGGACCCAGGGGATGTTGGTCGGGGCGATAGGATTTGAACCTACGACCCCCTGCGCCCAAGGCAGGTGCGCTACCAGGCTGCGCTACGCCCATCTTTGCCGATCAGGAAATTTACCCGACGCGCTGCTTTGTACTTGTCCACGTAAAGGCCGTATTTACGGGTGGTCTCGCCACCCCAATCGCTTAGCAGCGGGAAGGTGACTCCGATCGAATCAGCAAAGGCTTTGTTGGCGAACGCGCTATCCATGCTCACACCCAGGACCTGGGTGTCGGTAGCTTCCAGCTTTTTTAAATTCTGCTGGAAGTTTTTCATTTGCTGGGTTCAACCACCGGTGAACGCAAAAATATAGAAGGCCAGTATCACCTGTTTCTGACCGTGATATTGGCTGAGCGAGACTTCCTTCAGGTCGTGGCCGTCGAAGTATGCCATCTTGAAGTCAGGCGCAAGATCTCCGACTTTCGGCATGGCCGTTGGCCCCTCTTTTGGCGCTGCATGCGCCATAAGTCCTGCCGCAATTATCAGGGTAATCAGTAGCTTTTTCATGTGCACTCCGGCGAACAAAGTCTAGCTCGCAGCGCCGAGCGGGTCAAACACGTGAACAATTATTTACAAATGGATGCTGCATAGACATTCCCGATTCGTGAGGCTATCCTGTGCGCGGGGGAATACTATGAAGCTGTTCGCCTTCGCCTCGATTCTCTGCTTCACGTTCTCAACCGCGTTCGCGCAATCAGGGGATTCGAATGCGCCTGCAACCCGGGAGGACATACAAAACTATCTCAACGTCATGCACGCTCATGAAATGATGGCGCAAATGGCCGATTCCATGTCTAAGCCGATGCACGAGATGATCCATCAGCAATATATAAAGGATAAAGATAAACTACCTGCGGATTTTGAAGAGCGAATGAACAGAATCATGGACTCAATGTTCAAGGAAATGCCTTGGGACCAGATGTTAGATGCAGAGGTGCCGATCTATCAAAAACATTTCACAAAGGGCGACGTCAACGCCCTGATCGCGTTCTACTCGTCTCCCACTGGGCAGAAAATGATGCGTGAGTTGCCAGAGATTATGAGTGAAACCATGCAATCCACCATGCCGATGATCCAGGGCCAGGTGGAGGGTATTCGCGTGCGCGTTGAACAAGAGTTCGCGCAAGCTTTGAATGGCCGCGAACAGAAAACAAACTAGTGCGCGGGTAAGAGGCTCGATCGCAAAGACCCGAGTGAACTGCTGCCGACACGCAAGGTGACGAAGCATTGCAATCCCGCAACTAAAAGCAGTACAGTTCCGAAGTTGCGCGGATGAGCCTCAAAACCCTCAATGACATTTTCTTCGACATTGCAAGTCGGAACCAGACCGACTTCATGCTTCGTAACACCCCCGAAGGCTGGGCGCCAATTTCTTCTCAGGAGTTCGCCGCTAAAGTAGGCGCCATCGTCAGCGGCCTGCGGTCCTGGGGAATTTCTCGCGGAGATCGTGTTGCCATTCTCAGCGAGAACCGCCATGAGTGGGTAGTCGCAGACTTCGCCTGCATGCTCATTGGGGCAGTAGTAGTTCCCATTTACACCACGCTCACGCCCGACCAAGTCTGCGAGTTGCTGCGGGATTCAGGAGCGCGCGCGATTTTCGTTTCCTCTCAGAAACACGTGGAAAGAATTCCCGAGATGCTGCAGAAGACGGCGATTGAGCGAATCGCTGTGATGGATGAAGTGCCGCATCCCCAGGCCACGCAAATGAAAGAAATGATGCAATTGCCGGGAGATTCGCAAATTGACGCAGGCCGCGCCATTAAGTCCGACGACCTTGCCACGATTATTTACACATCGGGCACGACCGGAACTCCAAAAGGCGTAATGCTGACGCACGGCAACATGGCTTCGAACATCAATTATTCTTGTCGCGATTTTGGATTTCAGCCGGGGGTCACGTGCATTTCATTTCTTCCTTTGTCTCACGTCACGGCGCGATGCGTTGATCTCGGATTGCTTTCGCGAGGCGTGACCCTCGCACATCTGCCGCAGATTGACCGCTTGCCGCAGACTTTGCTCGAACTGCGCCCGCACATCCTGCTCAGCGTGCCGCGGGTGTATGAAAAGGTGCATACACAAGTTGCAGTCAAGGCCGCAAAGTTTCCGCGGAAGCAAATTTACCAGTGGGCGCTGCGTACCGGTCGAAAACATAGGCGGGAGATTCTCGAAGGCAAGACACCAACATCTTTTGCGTGGAAGCTGGCTGACCGGCTGGTCTATTCCAAAATTCGGGCGGGACTCGGAGGTCGGGTGAGCACGTTTATTTCCGGAGGAGCGCCGCTAGGCCGCGATCTTGCCGAATGGTATGCCGATGTCGGGCTGCTTATTTGCGAGGGATACGGACTGACCGAAACGTCTCCGGTAATTGCGGTGAATACGCCTGGCGCTCATCGGATTGGAAGCGTGGGAAAACCGCTCGGGAATGTCGAAGTCCGCATTGCCGACGATGGCGAGATTCTGGTGCGCGGGCCTTCGGTTTTTCGGAGTTATTGGAACAAGCCGGACGAGACTCGGAAGGCGTTTGTGGACAGCTGGTTCAAGACCGGCGACATTGGACGCCTGGATGAAGATGGATTTCTGTATGTGACCGACCGCAAGAAAGATTTGCTGAAGACCTCGGGCGGAAAATTCATTGCCCCCCAACCAATTGAGGGTTCACTCAAGCATCATCCCTGGATTGCAGAAGCGGTCGTCGTCGGTGATCGGCGCAAGTTCCCTTCCGTGCTGATTTTTCCGGATTTCGCGACTCTTGAGACCCATGCGTGGCAACAGGGTCTGCAGTTCTCGTCGCGAGAGGAGTTGGTGCACCTTCCTGAAATTCAGGGTCGCTACGCCGGCATCGTTTCGGCGCAGAACGAAGGTTTGGCGCAGTTCGAAAAGTTGAAGAAGTTTTATATCGTTGCAGATGAACTCTCGCCGGCCAACGGGACCTTGACCGCCAGTCTGAAATTGCGCCGACGCGTGATTGAGGAACGCTATCGTGGACAGATTGAGGCGATTGCCGGCCGTGAGTTTCGCTCGCGCTTGATTGTTGGCACCGGCAAATACAAATCGTTTCAGGAAACCGCACGCGCGATCGAAGCGAGCGGCGCGGAAATAGTCACAGTGGCGGTCCGTCGGGTCAATCTGGATCGCAGCAAGGAATCGCTTCTCGACTACATTAATCCCGCAAAATATTTTCTTTTGCCGAATACTGCGGGTTGCTACACCGCCGAGGAAGCGATTCGTGCAGCGAGACTCGGACGGGAGGTCGGTATCTCAGACTGGGTCAAACTTGAGGTAATTGGGGATCAGGCAACCCTCTATCCCGATGTGCAGGCGACGCTTGAAGCGACACGTACCCTAGTGAAGGAAGGGTTTACTGTTCTTCCCTATACGTCTGATGACGTGGTATTTGCAAAGCGACTGCTCGACGCCGGCGCGGCCACAATCATGCCATTAGGTGCCCCTATAGGAAGCGGCCTGGGCATTCAGAACCGCGCTAATATTCAGATCCTGCGGGAGGTGATCACGGGCGTGCCCCTGATCGTGGACGCAGGGGTCGGCACGGCTTCGGATGCCGCGATCGCAATGGAGCTGGGCGCCGACGCTGTCCTGATGAATACGGGAATCGCCAACGCGCAGGATCCGGTGCTCATGGCCGAGGCAATGAAGCATGCCGTGATCGCTGGAAGGCAAGCGTATTTGGCGGGGCGCATGGAAAAGAAGCTGTACGCTACTGCGAGTTCACCGCTCGAAGGAGTTGTGCGGTAATCCTCTTGATCGTTCTGAGCGAGTGGGAAACAACGTGTTTCGAGGAGGATGTTTGAAGCCGGTCTCCACGCCTTTTAATCAGGGCTTTCATCGTTTTGCGGTATTCACCGCGTGCGCCACTTTCATTCTGATCATCGCAGGCGCGCTCGTTACCAGCAACGATGCGGGTCTTTCGGTTCCAGATTGGCCGACTTCCTACGGTCATGTATTGCGCCTACCTCCATGGATTGGCGGCATTCGTTACGAGCACAGCCATCGAATGATCGCGGGCTTCACCATTTTTCTGACTGCCTCAATTGCTCTGTGGACGTTTCTCGCGGACCGGCGCCGCTGGATGAAGGCGCTAGCTCTTGGCGCACTAGGAACAATCGTTGTTCAAGCCGTGCTTGGCGGA
>VAZS01000310.1 GCA_005884855.1 Alphaproteobacteria bacterium
AGAGCGAGCCTCGCGCGACTTGCGCCGTGGCGCGGGGGCGTTAAATGGCAGAATACGCCATTGGACATTTTCACACAGGACGTGAGAGCCTGGTCTGAAAAGCGGAATGAGCACGGGAGATAACGATGACCGGGACGGATTTGCCGCTAGCGGGCGTGAGGGTCGTCGAAATGACCCACATGGTGATGGGCCCAACGTGCGGCATGATCCTGGCGCAGCTCGGCGCCGAGGTCATTAAGGTCGAGCCGCCCGCGGGTGACAAGACCCGCAGCCTGCGCGGCATGGGAACGTCGTTTTTTCCTCTGTTCAACCGCGGCAAGCGCAGCGTCGTGCTCGATCTCGCAAAACCTGACGATCGCGACGCCATGCACCGGCTGCTGGCCAGCGCCGACGTGTTCCTGGAAAATTTTCGCGACGGGCAATTGGAGAAGCAGGGGCTCGGCACCGAGGAACTGCGCCGCAGGCATCCGAACCTCATTATCTGCGGGCACAAAGGTTTTCTGTCCGGACCCTACCAGCATCGCCCGGCGCTCGATGAGGTGGTGCAGATGATGTCGGGGCTCGCCGCCATGACCGGGACAAGTGAAAAGCCTCAGCGTGTCGGCTCGTCCGCCAACGACATCATGGGAGGCATGTTCGGCGCGATCTCTATTCTGGCCGCGCTCTACCAGAAACGTGGTGGTGCTGGTGGTGCTGATATTCGCATTGGCCTGTTCGAAAATTGTCTTTTTCTCGTTGCGCAGCACATGGTCGAGTATGAGATGACCGGCAACAAGCCGCGCTCGATGCCGGAGCGGGAACATGCTTGGCCGATCTACGATATTTTCGAGACGGCGGGTGGCGAGCGCATCTTCATCGGCGTCGTCACCGAGGGCCAGTGGCAGAGTTTCTGCCGGGAGTTCGAGATGGCGGAATTTCTGGAAGACCCCGCTCTGCGGACCACCACCGACCGCATCCTGGCGCGGTCCAGGATCATTCCTCGGGTGGCAGAGATCATGAAGCGCTGGAATGCGGCCGAGCTTTCGGCAACGCTGGAGCGGCTGAATATTTCGTTCTCGCCGATCAATCGTCCTGAAGATCTGCTTGAGGATCCGCATGTGCTGCGTCCGGGCGGCCTGGTCAATAACGTCAACGTCAACGGCGAGGCTTTCCGGGTTCCGGCGCTTCCGATCGAATGGAATGGCTCCAACCTCGGCGAGGGACTGAAAGTGCCTGTTCTCGGCGCCGATACGTCCGCCGTGCGCGCCGGGCTTGCCGACCAGGAACTTTCGTCAACTGCCAAAACCGCCGCGAGGCTCGCATGACCCGAGTTCAGGACATTTATCCCGACGATCGCGTGAGCTTGCGCGAAGTAGGCCTGCGTGACGGCCTGCAACTGGTGAAGACGTTTCCATCGACCGCGGCGAAGCAGCGGTGGATGCGCCAGGAATACGGCGCGGGCGTCCGGCATTTCGAGGTCGGCTCGTTCCTGCCGGCGACCACGTTTCCGCAGTTTGCCGATGTCCGCCACATAGTGCGAACGCTGGCAGAGCTTCCGGGCGCGCACGGTATTGCACTGGCGCTCAACGAACGCGGCGTCAACGAAGCCGCCGCGATCTCGATGGCGCTGGGCTGCTCGATCACGGGGCCGGTCGCTCCGAACGAAGTCATCAAACTGGTCGAAAAATGTCTGGAGGCAGGCGTCGATTTTGTCGCGATTGCCGATACCGTCGGCTATGCCGGTCCAAAGCAGGTGGCAGAGTTGACCAGGGCGGCCGCGAAAATTTCCGGCGCGAAACCGGTTTGCGTTCATCTGCACGATACCAGAGGCATGGGAATAGCCAATGCGTCGGCTGCCCTCGATGCCGGCGCGCGCATCCTCGATGGCTCGCTCGGTGGCCTCGGCGGGTGTCCGTTCGCGCCGGGTGCGACCGGAAATGTCGTTTTCGAGGACCTGGTATTTCTGTGCGAAAGTCAGGGGTTTGATACCGGGATCGACATCGAGAAGCTGGTCGAGGTGCGCTCGATCCTGCGATTGGAAATGCCGGGTGAGCCGCTCTATGGCGGGCTTGCGCGCGCCGGGCTGCCGGGCGGAGCCGGCGAGCGCGCGGTCCGAAGCGGGTAGGTTGCGGCGATCCCAACGATCACAGAGCGGTTACGCGTAACCGCAATGCATTGCCGACGACACTCACCGAAGAAAGCGCCATCGCGGCGGCAGCAATAATCGGCGAGAGCAAAATACCAAAGCTGGGATAGAGGATGCCCGCGGCAATCGGAATGCCGGCGGCGTTGTAGATAAAAGCGAAGAACAGATTTTGCCGGATGTTGCTCATGGTGGCCCGCGAGAGGCGGCGCGCGCGAACGATGCCGCCCAGATCGCCTTTCAGGAGCGTAATGCCAGCGCTCTGCATCGCCACGTCGGTGCCGGTTCCCATGGCGATGCCGACTTCCGCGGCGGCCAGCGCCGGGGCGTCGTTGACGCCGTCCCCCGCCATCGCGACTACCCGCCCTGCCTTTTGCAGCTTGCTGACCACCGCGCTCTTCTGATCCGGAAGCACCTCCGCCTCGACATCTGTGATGCCGAGCTTGCGTGCGACGGCGTTTGCCGTGGTTTTGTTGTCTCCGGTCAGCATGATGACTTTGACGCCTTCCGCCGCCAGCGCTCTCAACGCATCCGGCGTCGATTGCTTGACAGGATCGGCAATCGCAAACAGCCCCGCGAGCTTTCCGTTGACCGCGATATTGATGACCGTAGCGCCCTCCTCGCGCAGTCGTTCGCCCTGCTCGTTCAAAGGCCGGGTGTCGATGTCGGCAGCGCTCAGGAAATTGGAGTTACCCAGAAGCACGGTATTGCCGTCGGCGTTGCCGGTCGCGCCCTTGCCTGTCGGCGAGTCGAACTGTTCCACCTTGCTCAAATCGAGCTTCCGCTCCTGGGCGCTGCGCACGATGGCATCCGCAAGCGGGTGTTCGCTGGCACGCTCGACGCTTGCCGCGAGCCGCAGAATCTCGCTCTCTTGAAATCCTTGCGCAGTAACGATGGCGACGACCTTTGGCTTGCCTTCCGTCAGCGTCCCGGTCTTGTCGACTACGAGGGTGTCGATTTTTTCCATGCGCTCCAGCGCTTCGGCGTTTTTGATCAGGACGCCAGC
Source organism: Alphaproteobacteria bacterium (assembly GCA_005884855.1). Lineage (GTDB taxonomy): Bacteria > Pseudomonadota > Alphaproteobacteria > Rhizobiales > Xanthobacteraceae > Bradyrhizobium. The sequence goes on from VAZS01000310.1 coordinate 3,129, forward strand.
CTGAGCGCCGCGCCCGACGCCAACCATGATCGACATCGGCGTGGCAAGACCGAGAGCACAGGGACAGGCGATGATGAGCACACTGACCGCGGCGAGCAGGCCAAACGCCATGCGGGGTTCCGGCCCAAAGCAAGCCCAGGCGCCAAAAGCGATCACCGCGACCACGATCACCACTGGCACGAACCAGCCGGCGACCTGATCGGCCAGCCGCTGGATCGGCGCACGCGAGCGCTGCGCCTCCGCGACCATTTTAACGATCTGGGAAAGCAGCGTGTCGCGCCCGACTTTTTCGGCGCGCATCACGAATCCGCCGGATTGATTGAGAGTGCCGGCGATCACCTTCGCGCCAGCCTCTTTGCTGACCGGCATGGATTCGCCTGTCACCAGCGATTCGTCGAGGGAAGAGCGACCCTCGAGGATGACCCCATCCACCGGCACCTTTTCTCCGGGGCGTACCCGCAATCTGTCGCCTGCAACCAGACTATCGATCTGAACCTCGTGGTCGGCGCCATCATCTCCGATCCGGCGAGCGGTTTTGGGCGCCAGTTCCAGAAGTGCCTTGATCGCGCCGGACGTTGCCTCGCGCGCGCGGAGCTCAAGGACTTGGCCGAAAAGAACGAGGACGGTGATAACCGCGGCAGCTTCGAAGTAAACGGCGACTGCTCCGGCGTGCCCACGGAAGCTTGCCGGGAAGCTTTCCGGGGTGAGGGTTCCGATCACGCTGTCGAGGTAGGCAACGCCCGTGCCCATCGCGATCAACGTAAACATGTTGAGATTGCGCGTGAGCAGCGATTGCCACGCTCGCACGAAGAACGGCCAACCCGCCCAGATCACGACCGGTGTGGCAAACACCAGTTGGATCCAGTTCGACAGGGTTTGATCGACCCAACCATGACTACCGA
>VAZS01000082.1 GCA_005884855.1 Alphaproteobacteria bacterium
AAAGCCGCCGAGGTGTGGCGGATTTCAAACCTCGGCAGCAGTCCGAGCGAAATTGCCTGCTGGGTCAGCGAGTAAGCCCCTGTGATCACGGCCTGACTGGCAATTACCGTTGCAGCGGTCGCAAGAACAACCGTCGGCAGCAGAGCCCATTCGGGATACAGCAGGAAAAAAGGGTTCTCGATATTTTTGGGATCGGCAAGGATGAGGGCTCCCTGTCCAAGGTAGTTAATTGTAAGCGCCGGCAGCGCGACGAACAGCCACGCTGCCTGGATCGGACGGCGGCCAAAATGTCCGAGGTCCGCATATAGCGCTTCCGACCCCGTGACCACGAGGAACACGGCGCCAAGCGTCAGAAACCCGACGAGCCGGTGCGCGATAAGAAACTCGATGCCATGGAGCGGATTGATCGCGGTTAAAACTATTGGATTTTGGGCAACATGCCAGATCCCCGCGCTGGCTAACGTGATGAACCAGACAAGCGTAATCGGGCCGAAAAACGCTGCAATGCTCGCGGTGCCACGCGACTGAACCAGAAACAAGGCGAGGAGAATCACCACCGTGATCGGCACCACATAAGGATCGAAAGCGGGCGTCACGATTTTCAATCCCTCGATGGCCGACAGGACCGAAAGCGCCGGCGTGATGACCGCATCTCCGTAAAACAAGGCGCCGCTGATGATGCCCAGCAGAATAATGCTCGCTCCGGCGCGACCCAGCCCACGTTGAGCAAGCGCCATGAGTGCAAGTGTGCCGCCTTCGCCGTTATTGTCTGCGTGCAGCAAAAGCAGCACGTATTTGGCCGTTACCACAATGAGGAGCGCCCAAATCACAAGCGAGAGAATGCCGAGAACCACAGGTTCGCTCGCCGGATTGCCCGCCCCGACTGCGGCGAGCACGGATTCGCGCATTGCATAGAGCGGGCTTGTGCCGATATCGCCATACACGACACCAATGCTGCCAAGCATCAAACCCCAGAACCCCGCGGTCGGAGCGCTATGCATTATTCCCTCAGTGCCTGACACGGCGATGGAAGTGCTGGAGTTCATTTTGATTCCTCTGAGGGTTGAATTCGAAGTGGTGCAAGCGCGCCTTTTGCCGGTTCATGCGGGGTGGCGAGCTGGTCGTAACAGGCCAGGCGCGCGGGTCCGTCGGCGATCCCTGAGCAACGCGAGAGTTGCTCTCTTGAATAATCGTCGTTGAGGCCGAAGGCCCATACGGCGCAAGCGAGAATGCCAATTCCAATCAGACCTATCACTGGCGGAAACAGGTTCGCAGAGACTGCAAGGTCTTCTGCTCTGCCGCCGATATCATGCGCTTCGTCACGCGAGGTCACAGTGGTCTTCCTCTACCGGAATGGCGCGTCCCGCCCTCATTGGTATGGAGGCCGACCTAAGCTCTCAATTCGGGAATTCGGGTTCAGGTATAAGGGAGTCATAAAGACGCGGCACAGGGTCACGCCAACTCCAATAACTTGCTGAGCAGCCAGATGAGCTTATCGCTCGTTCGCTTCAGCAATTCGGTAGCCGATGCCGGGCTCCGTGATGATGACGTGAGGCTCGCCCGGATCTACTTCGATCTTTTGGCGAAGTTGACCGATATACACGCGCAGATACTGAGTATCTGCCGCATGCGCCGGCCCCCATACGGCGCTCAGGATCTGCTTGTGCGTTACCACCTTGCCGGCGTGGCGCGACAGAAACGAAAGCAGGTCGAATTCCTTGGGCGTGAGTTTCAGTTCGACGGTGTCACGGATCACGCGATGTCGAACGCTGTCGATCTCAAGGTTTGCCGTGCGCAACACAGGCGTCTCGTCAGCACGTTCCATCCGGTGCCGCAGCGCCGTCCGCATGCGGGCCAGCAACTCGCCCACTCCGAACGGTTTGTTGACGAAGTCGTCGCTGCCAAGGTCAAGAGCTTCGATCTTCTCGGCTTCCCGGTCTCGCGCTGACAACACAATGATCGGTACGTCTGACCACTTCCTCACCTGACGGATTACATCTTTGCCGTCGCCGTCCGGGAGCCCGAGATCGAGGACCACGATATCTGGCGTGTCCGCAGCAATGCGTTTGATGGATTCTGCGACAGTGTCGGCGGTCATGAGCATATAATTGTTGGCTTCCAATGCGGGTTTCAGGAACCGCAGGATGGCCGGTTCGTCGTCAACGATAAGAACACGGATCTTTGCCATCACGGCTCCTTGCGCGGAAATGTCAGCGTGATCCGGGTCCCGCTTCCCTCGGTGACTGGACTTTCGGCCCGAACTGAGCCGCCATGCGCGGCGACAATGCCCTTTGTGATTGCAAGCCCGAGCCCCGTTCCTTCCCCTTTATTGGCTTCAGACGCTGTACCGGCGCCCGCTCGCACGAACTTTTCGAACACGCGGTCCAGCGCCTCGGCGGGGATGCCCGGGCCATCGTCCGTGACCCGCAGGGAAACCGATCGGGGCGTAACGGCCGCGTCGATCAGCACCCGGGTTCCGGCTGGCGTGTGAGAGACGGCGTTGTTCAGGACATTCGCCAGTGCTTGCTCGATCAGGGTCGCATCGACCGCGATCATCGGCAGTTCGGCCCTCGGCTTCCGCCTTTATGTCCGCAAGCAGGCCGAGCTGGAGCTTGTCGTCAAGCCTGTCTCGATACTCAAGCAGGCTCGTCGCTGATCCCAGAATAGACGCAAGCGGAGTGCGAAAGTCGTGAGAAACCGAGGCGAGCAGGATGTTTCGGACACGCTCGGTCTCCGCCTGATATTGGGCGATCGCCATCTCCCGGGCCAGCAACGAGCGCTCAAGTGCGGCCGCGGTCTGCTCGGCGAGCGTTGCAAGTAAAGCGCGCGACTCCAGATCCGGTGCAAAGCCGCGCGCGTCACGTGCAATTCCAACCACGCCGAGCGATCGGCTCTGCGTCCTAAGCGGAACGAAGTGCCATTGGGCGTCGGGGAATGTCGCAGAGCCGCATCCAGCCGGTTCGTTGCGCGTGAATGAGACTCGTGCTGCCTCCATCGTCAGAGAGTCCAGCGTGTCTTCAGGCGGCCAAGCGGCTGCGAGCGACAATTCGCCCTGGTTGTTGAGAAGAATCACTGCCGGTCGACGCAGGCTCGTATAGATCTCGCCGGCGGCCCCGTCCGCAGTGGCACCCGGATCTGTAAGTCCCGAAAGTTTCCAGGTGAACTCGTACAGCCGTCGCATCGTGCGTGCGCGCTCGTTCGCGGCTCGGCCCTGGTCACGGACCCGTCCCGCAAGAGCAGAGGTGACAATTGCAACAATCAGAAAGATGATAAGCGCAAGAAGCTCATGCGGCTGTGATATCTGAAAGGTGTAGAGCGGCTCGATAAAGAAGAAATTGTACGAAAGGAACGATAAAATAGACGCGTAGATCGCAGGCCGCATCCCAAAACTGACGGCCGAAAACAGCACGGCCATCAAGAAAACCATCGAAATATTTGGCAGCGGCGCAAGTGCTGAAAATAGACGGCCCGAAACGATCGCCGCTGCAACTGCAGCCGTCGACCACACATAGCTCATCCATTGTCTTAAACTCGAAATTTGCAGTCACCCGGAGCTTTGCACGCTTTCAGCACGATGATTTCGCGCTGCATCCTGCCGACTCTAGAGCGAACCGGGCTTCCAGAACATAGCTAAAGGAACCAACGACGGTTGCCCCTTTCATGCGCTCTCCTGTACGCCCGATGAGGCCAAACGGGCCGGTCGCACCACGGTAACGGTACAGGCCGCCTCCGCCGCCACCTTTGCGGAAACACTGCCGAGCAGTGTGCGCGACAGCGAATGTTGCCTCGCGCCGATGACGATGTGATCGACGTGATTGGCTTCGGCAAATTCCAGGATCGCCGCAGCGGGGTCGATGGCCTCGAGTACGTGAACGGTGAGCCGGCTCTCATCGAGCTTCAGCGGCGACGCCCAATGGCGGAGCGTGACAAGCCGATCGACGTGCTTGTTGTGACCCTCCTCGTCAAGCGTCCTGTCGATGGTGACGCGGCCGAGCTTCAAGACGTTGACGCATGCGAGCCTCGCCGCCGGGAGTGTCGCGAGGATTCGTTCGGCGGTGACCCGCAACGCTTCGTTCAATGCGGCCGATCCCTCCGTGAGGTCGAGCGCGATCGCCACGATGGGGCCAGCAGCCAACTGCGCGGCAACGTCGGATTTGTCGCGCGGCTGAGTGACGTTGCCATTTAAGCGGCGGCGCCACACCGTGGTGATGGGATCGCGGTTGACGCGCTCCGCCCGCCCGGTCAGTTTGATCTGCCCGGGATGAGCGAGTTCGAATGCGAGCTGCGAGGCCGTGGGGTAGCGCCAGGCTGGCTCGATTTCCAGACAGCGCAGCACGACTTCCTGCAGCCATAGCGGATAGTCTGCCCTCAGCTTGCGCGGCGGATACGGGTCGCGCCACAGCCGTCGTCGCATTCCGCGCAAGGTTTCGCTCTCACCGAACGGGCGCACGCCGGTGGTAAAAAAATACAGCAGCACGCCGAGCGAAAACAGATCGCTGCGCGGGTCGTCGCGCACTCCAAGCAATCGCTCGGGCGCCATGTAAGGCGCGGTCCCATAGGGCAGGCGAAACTCTTCCTGCAGCAAATCCGGCAACTGATTGTGATGCGACAGTCCAAAGTCGATCAGGACGGCTTCGCCCGAGGGGCGAAACATGATGCTGCTCGGCTTCACGTCGTGATGGATCACGTTCTGCCGATGCAGATCGGCCAGCGCCGCCGCGATTTTCCCGGCGATGACCCTCGCCTCCTCGTAACCGAGCGGCAGATCGCCAAGTCGGCTATAGAGCGTTTTGCCCGGAATCCGTTCCATAACCACATAGGCCTGACATGCAAAATCGCCGGTCGCGTAGCAGGCCGGCACGTGAGGCCCTGAAAGACGCGGCATGATCATCTGCTCCATCTCGAAACTGACGATGGCGGCAGGGTCCTCGCCCTCGGAAACGCGGGGGATTTTCATCAACAGCGGTGCCAAAATGTCCGGGCGCGTTACGCTCCAAAGCGTCGCCATGCCGCCGCTGTGGACGCGCTCGGCGATGGTGAAGCCGTCGATCACTGCGCCTGGCTCAATCGAAAGCTTCGCCACGCTCACCTCCCGATCGAAAGGCGGTCGGCCAGCCAGTGCGGCAAACCGTTTTCCCGAATCCGCATCGCCGCCGTCTCGACATCATAGGGCACACGGCAATACGTAATTTGTTGCGTCGAGGTGTCGAACATCGCAAACGAGGCGGCCGGATTGCCATCGCGCGGTTGGCCCACCGCCCCTAGAACGGCGAGCCATTGCCGGCCCGCAAGCAATTGCACCGGGACATCGGCGGCCGGAATGAAGCTCGTCATCTTCGCGGTGGCGGACATCGAATAGAGCGCCGGCCGGTGAACGTGGCCGCAGAAGGTGAGGCGGGCGCGCGTCGCCACCAAGCTCCGTGCCGCGTCAGGCGCGCTCCTCACGTAGCGCCATTTCGATGGGGTGCTGGCCTCTGAGTGGACGTAGAGCCGTTCATCTTCGTGCAACACCAGCGGCAGTTCCGAAAGAAAGCGGTGTTGTGCCGCGCCGAGCCGGCCGCGGGTCCATTCGATCGCGGCCTGGGCCTCGGCGTTCATGGATTCCGACGGGATCGCGACGGCATTGTCGTGGTTGCCGCGAACGGCAAGGGCTCCGTTCTCGACCAGGCCCATAACGGTCTCAACCGCCCATTCCGGATCGGCGCCATATCCCACGTAGTCCCCAAGGCAAACCATGCGCTCCGCGCCATGCGCCCGCGCAAAATTTAGACACGCACTGAAAGCTTGCCGGTTGGCATGGATATCCGCGAATACAGCCAACAGCACGATTTCCTCCAATCCAAGATATCGTCCGCGCC
>VAZS01000083.1 GCA_005884855.1 Alphaproteobacteria bacterium
ACGACGCGGTGATCGACCGCGCCATGCAGACGCCCGAACTGGCGCATTATCGGCCTTGGATCGAGGACCTGCGCAAGGACAAGCCGTATCAGCTCGAGGATCGGGTAGAGCAACTGTTCCACGAGAAATCCCAGAGCGGTTATGCCGCCTGGAACAGGTTGTTCGAACAGACCATCTCCGGCCTGCGTTTCAAGATCGGCGGCAAGGAGTTGGCGATCGAGCCGACCCTGACTTTGCTGCAGGATCGCGCGGGCGAAAAACGCAGGGCGGCGGCGCAGGCGATTGCGAAAACCTTCAAGGCCAACGAACGGACCTTTGCGCTGGTCACCAACACGCTTGCAAAAGACAAGGAGATTTCCGATCGCTGGCGCGGATTCCAGGATGTGGCGGATTCGCGCCACCTCAATAACCGGGTGGAGCGCGAAGTCGTCGATGCGCTGGTTGCTTCGGTTCGCGCCGCCTATCCCCGGCTGTCGCATCGCTATTACCAATTGAAGGCACGCTGGTTTAAAAAGAAGAAACTGGCGCACTGGGATCGCAACGCGCCGCTGCCGTTTGCCGCCACCGGCAGCATCGGCTGGCCAGACGCCAGGAACATGGTGCTGACGGCCTATCGCGGATTTTCGCCCGAGATGGCAGGCATAGCCGAGCGATTTTTCACCGATCGCTGGATCGATGCGCCCGTCCGGCCAGGCAAGGCCCCCGGCGCCTTCTCGCACCCGACCACACCCTCGGCGCACCCTTACGTGCTGCTGAACTACCAGGGTAAGCCGCGCGACGTGATGACGCTCGCCCATGAACTCGGTCATGGCGTGCATCAGGTGCTCGCCGCCAAGAACGGCGCGTTAATGGCGCCGACCCCGCTCACGCTCGCCGAGACCGCCAGCGTGTTCGGCGAGATGCTGACCTTCAAGCGGCTATTGGCACAGACCAGGAGCGGCAAGCAGCGCCAGGCGCTGCTTGCCGGCAAAGTCGAGGACATGATCAACACGGTGGTCCGACAGATCGCGTTCTATACGTTTGAGCGCGCCATCCACACTGAACGGCGCAAGGGCGAATTGACGGCCGAGCGCATCGGCGAAATCTGGCTTAGCGTGCAGGGCGAGAGCCTTGGACCCGCGATCGACATCCGCCCGGGATACGAGAATTTCTGGATGTATATCCCGCATTTCATCCATTCGCCGTTTTACGTCTACGCCTATGCGTTCGGTGATTGTTTGGTAAATTCGCTCTACGCGGTTTATGAAAATGCCCAGACCGGATTCGCCGACCGCTATCTGGCGATGCTGGCGGCCGGCGGCACCAAGCATTATTCCGAGCTGCTCAAGCCGTTCGGGCTGGACGCCAAGGATCCAAAATTCTGGGAGGGCGGCCTGTCGGTCATCGCGGGCATGATCGACGAGTTGGAAGCCATGTCCTGAGGCGCGAGGCTGCGCCGGCAGAGAGCAAAAGGGCCCATCGCCGTTGCTCTCTCGGATGGATTGCGGTAATTCCACGGCATAGCCGAACATGGACCGGAGACACTGATGGCGGAGCATAACGAGGTGGCCTACACGACGGCCGAGGGCAACGACTATGCGGCCCACGAGCAGACCTACGAAGGTTTCATCATGCTGGTGAAATATGGCACGGCCGCTGTTATCGTCATTCTCGCCATGATGGCGATTTTTCTGACCTGATCGATTGTTAGTTGGGCGGCCGCCCGGCGGCTGCCCGCGTGCACCTCGCGCCGCCGGAGGGCTTATGAAGATTGCCGTTGCCAGGGAAATCGATCCCTCCGAACCGCGGGTCGCGGCGTCGCCAGATACTGTGAAGAAATTCAAGGCTCTCGGCGTCGACATCGCAATCGAGCCCGGCGCGGGCATCAAGTCCGGCTTGCCGGATTCGGAATTCACCGCGGCCGGCGCCAGCGTCAGCGCCGATGCACTGAGGGATGCCGACATCATCATCAAGGTGAAGCGGCCTGAGCCTTCTGAACTTGCCAGCTACAAGCGCGGCGCCCTGGTTATCGCCATCATGGACCCTTACGGCAACGAAGCGGCGCTGCAAGCGATGGCCGAGGCAGGCATAGCGGCGTTTGCGATGGAATTAATGCCACGTATCACCCGCGCGCAGGTGATGGACGTGTTGTCAAGCCAAGCCAATTTGGCGGGCTACCGCGCGGTGATCGAGGCGGCGGAAGCGTTTGGGCGGGCTTTTCCCATGATGATGACCGCGGCGGGCACCATCCCGGCGGCCAAAGTGTTCGTGATGGGCGTCGGCGTCGCCGGCCTGCAGGCAATCGCGACTGCGCGGCGGCTTGGCGCCGTCGTCACCGCGACCGATGTGCGGCCCGCGGTCAAGGAGCAAGTCGAAAGTCTCGGCGCCAAGTTTCTTGCGGTCGAGGACGAAGAGTTCAAGCAGGCCGAAACCGCCGGCGGCTACGCCAAGGAAATGTCGAAAGAGTATCAGGCCAAGCAGGCGGCTCTTACGGCCGAGCACATCAAGAAGCAGGACATCATCATTACCACCGCGTTGATTCCGGGTCGGCCCGCGCCGCGCCTCGTCACCGCTGAAATGGTGAGATCGATGAAGCCGGGCTCGGTGCTGGTCGATCTCGCGGTCGAGCGCGGCGGCAACGTCGAGGGCGCCAGTCCCGGCGAAGTCGCCGATGTTGGCGGCATCAAGATCGTAGGCTTCACCAACGTGGCTGGCCGTGTCGCGGCCTCGGCCTCGAGCCTCTATGCGCGCAACCTGTTTTCCTTCATCGAGACGCTGATCGATAAAACCACCAAGTCGCTTGCGGTGAAATGGGACGACGAACTGGTCAAGTCCACCGCGCTGACCAGGGACGGCGCCGTCATTCATCCGAACTTTCAGCCGAAGACCTGAGGAGAGCCGCCATGGATCATATCGCGCAGACCGTCGATCCCTTCGTGTTCCGGCTATCAATTTTCGTTCTCGCCGTGTTCGTCGGCTACTTCGTCGTATGGTCGGTGACGCCGGCCCTGCACACCCCTCTGATGTCGGTGACCAACGCGATCTCGTCGGTGATCGTCGTCGGCGCGCTGCTCGCGGTAGGGGTCGCAATGGTCGGCAGCGGCGGGGCGTGGGCGCGCGGCTTCGGCTTCGTCGCGCTGACCTTTGCCTGCGTGAATATTTTCGGCGGTTTCCTGGTCACTCAGCGCATGCTGGGCATGTACAAGAAGAGAGCCAGATGAGCAGCGTGATGCTCCAGAACAGGACGTCGTCGTGCCCGGCGAAAACCGCGCATCCAGTACGCTGTGACCGTTTCTCCATTCACGACGATTTCGGATTACTGGATTATCCGCTTTCGCGGTTGATGACAGAAGAGGGGGTTCGTCGATGAACGCCAATCTTGCTGCGGTCTTGTATCTTGTCGCCGGGGTACTGTTCATTCTTTCGCTGCGCGGGCTGTCGAGCCCGGCGTCATCCCGGCAGGGCAACTTCTTCGGCATGATCGGCATGGCTATCGCGGTGGCGACAACGCTTGCCGCCCATCCGCCTGCCGACGGCATCGGTTGGGTGCTGGTTGTCCTGGGAGTAGCGATGGGCGGCTCGATCGGCGCCTTGATCGCGCGGCGCGTGCCGATGACGTCGATGCCGGAACTGGTGGCCGCGTTCCACTCGCTGGTCGGCATGGCCGCGGTGCTGGTCGCAGCCGGTGCGTTCTACGCGCCTGAGGCGTTCGACATCGGTACGCCAGGCCACATTCATGCGCAGAGCCTTGTTGAAATGTCGCTCGGCGTCGCCATTGGCGCGCTGACCTTCACGGGATCCGTAATAGCGTTCGCGAAGCTGTCAGGACGCATGAGCGGCGCGCCGATCATTCTGCCGGCGCGGCATATCATCAACATCGTTCTCGGCCTTGCGCTGCTGTTGTTTGTCGTGCGCCTGGTGTTAACCGGCGGCGCGCTCGATTTTTGGCTGATCACCGTGCTGGCGCTGGTGCTCGGAGCGCTGCTGATCATTCCGATCGGCGGCGCCGACATGCCGGTCGTGATCTCGATGCTGAATTCATATTCGGGTTGGGCCGCCGCCGGCATCGGCTTTACGCTCGGCAACTCGGCGCTGATCATCACTGGCGCGCTGGTCGGCTCCTCCGGCGCGATCCTGTCCTACATCATGTGCCACGCCATGAACCGCTCGTTCATTTCGGTGATCCTTGGAGGCTTCGGCGGTGAGACCGCGGCGGCAACCGGGCCGGGGGCGGAAGCGCGTCCGGTGAAACTCGGGTCTGCCGACGATGCCTCGTTTATCATGAAGAACGCGCAGAAAGTCATTATCGTGCCCGGCTATGGAATGGCCGTGGCCCAGGCGCAGCACGCGTTGCGTGAGATGGCTGACAATCTTAAAAAGGAAGGCGTCGAGGTGAAGTACGCGATTCATCCAGTCGCCGGCCGCATGCCCGGCCATATGAATGTGCTGCTCGCGGAAGCCAACGTGCCCTATGATGAGGTGTTCGAACTCGAGGACATCAACTCGGAATTCTCTCAGGCCGATGTCGCGTTCGTGATCGGCGCCAACGACGTCACCAACCCCGCAGCCGAGAACGATCCGAAATCGCCGATCTACGGCATGCCGGTGCTGCAGGTCTGGAAGGCCGGCACCGTGATGTTCATCAAGCGCTCGCTGGCCTCGGGTTACGCCGGAATCGACAACCCCCTGTTCTATCGCGACAACACCATGATGTTGCTCGGCGACGCCAAGAAGATGACCGAGAACATCGTTAAGGGGATGTGACGCCGATTACGAGGCATTATGACCATCGTCAAATGGCTCATCGCTCTCATATCGATCGGCTATCTCGTTGGTCTTGTCGTCCTGTTTTTTACGCAACGGTCGTATATTTTTCCGATTCCGCAAAAGCTGCGCACCGCGCCCGACGCCGCGGGTTTTCCTGAAGCTGAAGAGCACATTCTAAGCACGGCCGATGGCGAGAGTGTCATCGTCTGGCATGTCCCGGCAGAACCGGGGCACCAGGTCGTACTCTATTTTCATGGTAACGGAGATTATTTGGCCGGGCTCGTTGCGCGGCTGCGAGCGATCACCTCGGATGGCACCGGGCTCGTTGCCTTGTCGTATCGCGGTTA
>VAZS01000084.1 GCA_005884855.1 Alphaproteobacteria bacterium
GGACAAGGATGACATCGATAAACGGCGTAACGTTGATCTCATGCGTTTCCGCGAAATCGCCGTCATCCTCGATGTCGGTATCTGCGACCGAAAATGCCATGGCCTACTCCGCCGCGCGCGAATGCGCGATGCCGTGGGTACGATCGAGATCGCGCGACAATAGCCGTGCCGCCGCGCCGGACGACCGTCCCACCAGTTCCAGGTAAGCCTTCGTCACCCGTGAAAAGTGGTTGTAAATGATGACCGCGGGGATTGCCGCGGCCAACCCGAACGCAGTGGCGAGCAGCGCTTCGGCAATCCCGGGGGCGACCACGGCCAGATTGCTGGTCTGCGATTTCGAGATGCCGATAAAACTGTTCATGATGCCCCAGACAGTCCCGAACAGGCCGACAAATGGGGAGGTCGCACCGATCGTCGCAAGCACCCCCATGCCGAGCCTGATCCGGCGCGCTTCCGAGCGCACGATCTCGGCAAAACTCGATGCCGCCCGCTCCTTGATCCCGCTGTCGCTGGAAATGCCGGCCGACAGACGCGCCTCGCGCATCGCAGCCGCCAGCAGCGAAGACAGCACGTTGTCCTTGGCGCCGAGCGCGAACTGCGCGTCGGCCAGGGACCTTGCGCTACTGATCTTGCCAAGTGCGGCCCGCAGCCGGCGCTGAACCATCGATAATTCGATGATCTTGGCGATGAAGATGGTCCATGTCACCAGCGAAGCGAAGGCAAGGCCGATCATCACAGCCTTGACCAGGATGTCCGCCGACAGGAACATCGACCATGGCGATAGCTCGCTCAGCCCGGCAGCAGGCGATTTCAGGGGCTTCGCTGTAACCTCAGTCGAAGCTGTCGCGGTCGCATCGGACACTGGCGCAATCGGGAGCGATGGAGCGGTTACTGGCGCGGTCGGATTCTGTGCTGCTGACGCGGCTTGTACCTCCGGATTGGCAGCCGGTTGCGCCAACGCGGGAGCAGTTAGCGATGCAACAAGCGACAAGATCGCCAGCGCCAAAATCGCGCCAAAAATCGCGCCATAAGTAGCTCGAAAAGCTGTGGTGTTCATACTTTTATCCGATGCTGAGACTGACGGACGTCCAGCCGTTTATGTTTTGCGGATTGCCGAAGGCAACGGGACGCGGCCGAATTGGGCGCCAACACGCCCAATTCAAAAATCAAGGTCAGGAGATCGGAGGGGCGCGCGGCCGAAAAGCGGCCCGAGCTGAGCTCAGAATGAGGAACCCGGGCTCGACGCCCAAATGGAGCAATACAATAGCCTGAGGCGTGGGCAGATCGGGCGGTGAGGCAAGCACCACCGCTTTGCCCAAGGCCATGACGGCGCAGATGGCACAGTCATCGTCGGGCTGGCCGGCGGGCACATCAGGCGATGAGCTCGTCTTCAACCCGGCCGGGCCGGAAGCATTCGCGTGCGCAGCCCTGTCCAGTGCCTCGAATTGCGCGGCAGTAAAGCTACCGGTTTCCTGAAGCGTCAATCGCGTCGCGTGCAACGATGCGGACGCAGCCTGCGCGCTGACGCCGTGGAAATGTCCGAACGACAACAAGAACTGGATCGCCAGCGCGAAAAGGGCGAGACGCGAACCAACCCTGATGTTTGAACGGAACCATCTCATCTGAAGTTGCGCCTAGTCGAACGGAAGGCCTGCGTCCGATCGCTCGTGGAGTTAGTTATACTATTACATCTCTGGGATCGCGCCTAGTACAGTGCCCGCTTCGGCCGATCGCTGAGCTTCTTCCAATTACTCTGCTGCGATGTTGGAGGGTTGCTCGGCCACACCCTTGATACGCTCCTTGATATCTCGCAGCGTTTTCAGGCTGGTTTCGATGGCGCTGGCCGGGACATCCTGGAGCACATCGTTTGCGATCGCGTCGCGCAAACTGTCAAGTTCATCGACAAGTTGGCGGCCGCTCGCGGTGAGGAACAGCCGATTGGCACGCCGGTCCTTGGGATCGCTCCGCCGCTCGAGAAGGCCAAGGTCAACCAGCCGGTCAAGCAGGCGCACCAGCGAGATAGGCTGCAATTCAAGTACTTCGGCCAGATCAACCTGAGACAAACCCTCCTGCTGCCGCAACCGAAACAGCACGATCCACTGCGCACGCGTGGTGCCGCGCCTCTTGGCGCGCTGGTCGATGTAGTTGCGCAGCAGGCGCGAGCTTTCGATCAGTTGGACAATGAACTGGCGTTTCAAATCGAGCGGCATGAGCTTACCGGTTTTCCGAACCTTTCCAATTGTTTAGGATCTAGTCTGTATACACATTAAGTGCAAGCGTATTATATGGCAAGGCTTGGGGGAACGGTTCGAAGACCCAACTACTTCTTATTTTTTGAGCCAAAGGCCGATATGAAAATGTCACAGACCATCCGCTGGCTTGTGCTCATTTCAGCCGTTGCCGTGCTGGGCTATTTCGGCTGGCAGCGCTTCCACGAACACGATGCGGCGACAAAGGCCCAGCAAAGTTCCGCCGCCTCGCCGCGAGTTGCCGCCGTTCCCGTTACCGTCGCGCCTGTCGAAAAGACGGATTTTCCGGTCTACCTGAACGGCCTCGGGACGGTCCAAGGCTTCAACACGGTCGTTGTCCGGACCCGCGTCGATGGCCAAATCGACAAGATCGCCTTCAAAGAGGGGCAACTGGTCAACCAAGGAGACCTGCTCGCCGAGATCGACCCCCGGCCGTATCAGGCAATCCTCGACCAAGCGAAAGCCAAAAAGTCTCAAGACGAGGCCAATCTGGCCAATGCCAATCTCGATCTGCAGCGCTACACCAAGCTCGGCGAATTCGCGACGCGACAGCAGACCGACACTCAGCGCTCCACCGTCGCCCAGTTGACGGCTCAGGTCGCGGCTGACGATGCGGCCATTTCCAACGCGCAGACCCAGCTCGGCTACACCGCGATCAAGTCGCCGATTTCCGGAGTCGCCGGCCTGCGTCAAGTTGATGTCGGCAACATCGTCAATGCTGCGACCCAAACCGGCATTGTGACG
>VAZS01000085.1 GCA_005884855.1 Alphaproteobacteria bacterium
TGCGCCGCCGTTGGTGGCCTGATGAGCTACGGAACGCGCATTACGGATTCGTATCATCAAGTCGGCGTCTACACCGGCCGGATTCTCAAAGGCGCCAAGCCGGCAGATCTGCCGGTCGTTCAGTCCACCAAGTTCGAGTTCGTGATCAATCTGAAGACGCTGAAATCCCTCGGCATAACGATTTCGCCGACGCTTCTTGCTCAAGCCGACGAGGTGGTCGAATAGCAATCCAATTTTGCTGCAACGAGAGTCCGGAAGTGGCACTTTTCGCACATGCCAGCCCACCCGCCGGATGTCTGATTTAGCGGTAAAGCGGAAGTCGGCGTCGGCTAGCTCGACTTCCGAGTTTGACCCAAAGGAGACCTCAGCTCTGGCTTGAGGCAGGTCAGCGTGCTACGGCGCTTCGAGGCCAACGTTAGCAGAATACTTCAACGCCCCCGATGCTTTCGACATTCGCCGTCACGGTTCCGTTTTTCGCACTCGTACTGCTCGGCTACCTCGCCGCACGTCAAGGCATGTTGTCTGATGCCGCAATTCCGGGGCTCAACGTCTTTGTCCTGTACTTCGCACTACCATCGGCGCTGTTTCGCTTTGGCACGAACACGCCTCTACTGCAGTTGCTAAGCCCCGGCATACTCGCAATCTACTCCCTGTGCGCGCTCCTAATGATTGGCCTCACCATCGCACTGACGTGGCGCGGCTCGGTGAGCCTGAAGGATGCGGCGTTCGGGGCGCAGGTCGCTGCCTTTCCCAATACTGGGTTCATGGGGCTGCCGTTGGTGGTAACACTGGTTGGCCCAGCGGCTGCGGGCACGATGATCTCGACCATCGTCGTCGACATCGTCCTGACGAGTTCTGTATGCATCGCGCTTGCGCAATGGCAGGAGGCGTCCAAGCACGGGCACCGCGCCGCTATCGTTACGGCATTGCGCGGCGCGGCGTTAAATCCGTTACCTTGGGCCATCGCGCTTGGGGCCGCAAGCTCGGCTACCGGTCTGAAGCCAGTCGGTCCGATCGACGCAATCGTTCGCATGCTTGCTGATGCAGCTACGCCCGTCGCACTCTTCACCATCGGGGCCGTGCTGTGGCTTGCCAGTAGACATGCGCACACTCGCACACCTGCGTTTCAGTATTTGCCGGTTGCGCTGCTTAAACTTCTTATTCACCCGATGTCGGTAGCCATTGTGACAAAGGCGGGGCAAGCGCTCGGCATTGGGATATCCGACTTTGAGATAAAAGTACTGACGCTAACGGCGGCGCTACCCAGTGCAAACAACGTGTGGGCACTTGCCGAGCGTTACGGTGCCGACAACGGGCGCATTGCTCGGATCATTCTGTCGTCCACATTACTTTCCTTTCTGACACTAAGTGGTGCGGCTTGGTTGCTGCTCCACCGCTGAGTTCGGCGATCTCCGCCGCTGGAACTTTCGCAATTGGCACGAAACCGACCTGAGCGATCGCCGTACCGATGTCTGCTGTCGGGAACGGAAATGCCGCGTCGGCGTAGGCACTTCCGGTTTTGACCCCTAACGGAATTCGGAAAACACACGGACCGGATGACCGTCGGCGCCTCGTAGTGTAGACTTAGTCGTCCAAGCCCTCAAACCTAAACGGGTGTGGGCATGACCCGGAAGCTCGCCGCCATCATCGCCGCCGACGTTGTCGGCTATAGCCGACCGATGGGTGGCGACGAGGCCGGGACCTTATCGGCACTCAAGACGCATCGGCGAGAGCTCATCGATCCGAAGATCGCCGAGCACCAGGGCCGTATCGTCAAGACAACTGGCGATGGCCTCCTGATCGAATTCCCGAGCGTGGTCGAAGCCGTCCAATGCGCGGTCGAGGTCCAGCGCGCGATACAGGACTGCAATATGGATGTGCCGGCGGACCATCGCATCGAGTTCCGCGTCGGCATCAACCTCGGCGACGTTATCATAGACGGCGACGATATTTATGGCGATGGCGTCAACGTCGCGGCACGGCTCGAAGGCCTGGCCGAAGCCAGTGGGGTCTGCGTAAGCAAAGTCGTGCGCGATCAGGTGCGCGACAAGCTGGATCTGGTCTTCGAGGATCTGGGCGAGCGGCAGCTCAAGAACATCGCCCGGCCGGTCCACGTCTTCCGGATTGCTGCGTCTGTTGTCGGCCAACCAGCGCCATCAGCCAAGCCCGCACTCCCGCTGCCGGACAAGCCCTCCATTGCCGTACTGCCTTTCACCAACATGTCGGGTGATCCCGAGCAGGAGTACTTCAGCGACGGAATCACTGAGGACATCATCACGGCATTGTCGCGACTGCACTGGTTTCCGCATTACCAGCCAGCTCATCGACGCGACGACGAACAACCACATATGGGCGGAGCGATACGACCGCGAGCTCAGTGATATATTCGCACTGCAGGACGAAATCACCGCCAGCGTCACCGCCGCGATCGAACCGAAGCTTCTTGCTGCTGAGGGAATCCGCGCTGAAAGCCGGTCGATCGAGGATCTCAATGCGTGGGATCTCGTGGCGCGCGCGGTGTCGCATTTCTGGAAGCTGACCGCGGCGGAGAGCGCAACGGCTATTGCGATGCTGCGGCAGGCAGTCCAGCGCTATCCAGACTACGCGCCGGCGCACAGCATACTGGCTTTCGCGTTGGTCGTTTCGGCGCACCTGGGATGGACCGAAAGCGCGAAGGATCGCGCATTCGCGACCGAGTGCGCACGTCGCGCGGCCGAGCTCGACGATCAGGATCCCTGGGCTCATGTCGCGCTGGGTTATCTCGCGTTTACGGCTCGCCAGACCGACAAGGCCATCGATTGCTTTCGAAGGGCACTCGATCTGAATCCCAATTTTGCAGCCGCCCACGGCTATATCGGCTTTGCGCTCGCCTGCGATGGGCGGTCGGAAGACGCCATCGAGAACTTGCAGCGTGCGATCAGAATGAGCCCGCGTGATCCGCTGAACTTCTCCTTTGTCGGGGGCTTGGCCGCTGCCCACTATCTCGCAGGTCGGTACGCCGAAGCTGTCGATTGGGCTCGGCAGCAAGTGCAGATGCGGCCTGGAAGTCCCTCCGGGCATCGCATCCTGTGCGCAAGTCTGGCGCAGGCGGGATTGATCGAGGAGGCCCGAGCGGCCATGCGGCTGCTTCGGCAGGTGCAGCCAAACATCTCGGTCGCCTGGATCAAGGCATCGGTCCCGTATCCGGATCACACTATGCACCGCTTCCTGGAGGGCCTGCGCAAGGCCGGCCTTACAGAATAATCGCATAGTCGCCACGCGTCATAAGTGCGCTCAAAAGCGTTGAGCGCAGGATCGACGTCGTAGACCCGACTTGGCGCGATGTCCGGAAATGGGCACTTTTGAGACATCCCGCGATGTCCGCTCTGTAATCGCTATTGGGGACAAGCGGATTCTGGGCGGACATCGTCCGACTGTTGAAAATGACCCCGAGCTGACCTGAGCGACCAGCGCGATCACGTCCGCACTGAGGGGTAATCCAGAAACGGGTCTGGGCAAGAGCGATATTGCGTTCAAACAATTTGAGACGACCCGCCGAGTCGCTTGAGAAGGCCTACCAAGTGCTCGACAAGCTGCAGCCCGACTGCAAGACTGTCGACACGATCAAAACGGGAGGAAACGCCATGGAAATCGATCGCCGTCAGCTCGCCTTTCCTGTGCTTGCGCTTGGCCTCTTGAGCGCCGTTCCCGCCTTTGCCGGCGCGGACGAGGATGCAATTGCAAAGAACCTCGAAGCCTTCCGTGCCGCCCAGGCTGCCGGCAATACCGAGGTGATCGCCTCGATCTGTGCGGAAGAGCTCAGCTACAGCCACTCAAACGCCAAGATCGACACCAAGGCGTCTCTCCTCAACGGCATTGCCACCGCAAATTACAAATGGACCTCGCTCGAATACAAGGACCCCACGATCCGCATCATCGGGCCGGCGGCCATCGTGCGCTTCAACTTTGTCGGCGAGCAGGAATTTGCCGACGGCAAGAAAACCCCGCAGAACCTACACATCCTGATGAACTGGCAGAAGCAGGGCAACGACTGGAAGCTCCTGTCGCGGGCGGCGACCAAGCTCTGAGCTGCGCAGCGTTGGGTGGGTTAGCCGGACCACGTCCTCGCGCAGAACGCCGCGATATCCGTTTTCGGGTTTTGAGCGGACCATGATGTGGCAGGGGCCGGATGCCCGCTGGTGACCCGACTCGGACATCGGTGGCCAGATTTGCTATAATGCACAATACGGCTCTCATGCTGTGGTAGGATGGGCTCCCCCGGGCGAAAGGGGAACCGATGAGGCGACGGGACTTAATCACTCTTATTGGTGGCGCGGCAGCGTTGCCGCTTGCGGCGCGCGCGCAACGGCCAAAAAAATTCCCCCTTATTGGAGTGCTGGTGTCTGCGTCGCCTCCGCATCCGTTCGCTGATGCATTCTGGCGCGGTCTGCACGCCCTCGGCTACTCGGACGGTGAAAACATCAAAGTCGAGTTTCGCTATACCGACGGGCGAAGCGATCGTGCCGAGGAGTACGCCGAGGAACTTGTCCGACTCAGCCCCGATGTCATCGTCGCGCATTATGCGCTAGCGGTTTCGGCCGCCATGCGAGCCACGCGAACGATCCCAATTGTCATGGCTCCACATGGCGCGCCCTTACAGTTGGGCATTATCGACAGCTTGGCTCGACCCGGCGGAAAGGTCACGGGTCTGTCAGGAATGGATGCGGAGATCGGAGGCAAGCGCGTGGAGCTCCTCCGCGAACTCATTCCGAACCTTCGCTCCATCGCAGCTCTCGCCGCGACCCCGACCAACCCGTATAGCGGACCCTTCGTAGAGGACCTTCGTTTGGGGGTCACAAGAGCTGGCCTTCGGTTTGAGCCGATACTGATCGGTGGCCCCAGCGAGTTCCGAAGCGCCTTCGCGACCATGGCTAAGGCGGAGGCGCAAGCGGTGATCGTCATGCCGTTCTTCGATCCGCATCGGGTGATCCTTGTAGAGCTCGCGGCCAAGCACCGGCTGGCGTACATGTCCGGCAGCCGGGATGCCACGGCGGCAGGGGGCTTGGTCTCTATGGCTGCCAATTTTCCGGAACTTTACGAGCGGGCCGCGTTCTACGTCGACAAAATCCTAAAGGGCGCCAAGCCCGCCGATCTACCGGTGGAGCAACCCACAAAATTTC
>VAZS01000393.1 GCA_005884855.1 Alphaproteobacteria bacterium
GGTCCCGCAATTGCCGGTCAGGTGTTGATCTATCCCGCGATCGATTTTGCCTTGACGCATCCTTCGCATCAGGAGCCTGAAACCAGCATCCTGCTGACGCATTCAGTGATCCGGTGGTTTCGCGACCACTATCTCAACAGCGCCGCCGACGTCGACGATTGGCGCGCATCCCCCGTGCGCACGAAAACGCTGATCGGCTTGCCGCCCACTTATGTGCTGACCGCGGGCGCCGATCCCCTGCGCGACGAAGGCAACGAGTACGCACTGCGCCTGAAGGAAGCGGGCGTGCCTGTTACTTACCGGACCTTTCCGGGCCAATTCCACGGTTTCTTCACCATGGGCAAGTTGCTGCAGCAAGCCAATGTCGCCGCCACCGAGATCGGTGTGTGGCTGAAAGAGTTGAAGTAGAATGAATAGCACTCTTCAGCCCGAATTTAGATTCCGCCGCAACTCTGTGAAGCGGTGGTGCGGAAGCTAAGCTGAACACCAACTCAGGGAATAATTGTCGAACCTTGCGGCGGCTACTCAGAAACTTTCTTCAACCGCCTGTCGCAATGTGCTAGTCTCAGTGAACGTTCCTGTTGTTCGGGTTGCAAATGCGGCGTCGCGAGTTCCTTGCGATAGTTGGCGGCGCGACAGTAGCTTGGCCGCATTTTGCGCGCGCGCAGCAGCAAGCAAGAAGCATGCGGCGGCTGGGCATCCTTCTCTACAGCAGCCCGCAAGAAGATCCCCAGATAAAGGTCCTCCAGGAAAGCTTGCACGAGCTCGGCTATATTGAGGGCCATAATATCTCAACTGAATATCGGTTTGCGGAAGGGAAGCCTGAACGACTTCCGGCTCTCGCCTCGGAACTAGTGGGTGTGAAACCAGACGTTTTGTTTCCAATAGGCGGCGACGTGGCACCGTTCGTCAGCAAAGCCACCCGAACGATCCCAATTGTGTTTGTCATGAGCGCCGACCCGTTCAAGCTCGGCGTCGTAGGCAGCGTTGCGCGGCCCGGAGGAAACGCGACCGGGTTCACATTCTTGCAAGACGAACTCGCCTCAAAGCGTCTGGAGCTTCTCAAGAAGGTTGCCCCTCGCGTTTCGCGGGTTGGGTTCCTATCCAATCCGGATCATCCCGATAACGAGTTGCCGGTGGCGCAACGCGCCGCGACGGCCCTCGACCTTGGTCTGCACCCGGTTGAAATGCGTGGTCCCGGTGACCTCGATGCAGCACTTCGGTCCGCCACGGAAGCATCGGTCGACGCGCTTTACGTGGTGGCGTCCCGTCAGACGGTAGCTTCTATTCCCCGGATCGTGAACTTCGCCACAAAGAACGAGCTTCCGCTGGCAGGCGGATGGGGTGCCTGGGCGCAGGCTGGCGCGCTGCTCTCTTATGGTCCAAACGTTGCGGAAGTAATGCGCAATTCTGCCGCTTATGTGGACAAGATTTTTCAGGGCGCTAAGCCGGGCGATCTTCCGGTGCAGCAGCCGACGCGCTTCGAGCTGCACATTAATCTACGAACTGCCAAGCTACTTGGCCTCTCGATTCCGGAATCCCTGCTGCTGCTTGCTGACAAGGTGATCGAGTAAGGCTTCTTTACTGTCGGGACTTGATCGTCGTTGCCGCAACCCTCATTGTCGACTGAGTCGAGGTCTAGCATTGCACGATGCCCCTCTTGGCATGATGGACGACGCGCGCCAGCAAGATCTACAACCACCCACGACTGTGTTGAGGCTACCGGTGATCGAACCTGTACTTGTGCTCGGAATACCCATCGAGTTCATCCTATTTGCGCTCACTCTGCTCGGCGTGGCGTTATTCCACCACCACACACTACCAGTCGCCTTGACGGGACTAACAAGCGTCGCCGTGTACAAGCTGGCCTTCAGCGGATTCAAATATGGCGCTGGACTTGGAGGGCTCGGCCAGCACATGGCCCACGAATGGGTGACGCTGGCAAATCTGTTTCTGCTTTTGATGGGGTTCGCGCTGCTGTCTCGGCATTTCGAGGAAAGCAGAATCCCAGACGAGATGCCGGCCTTGCTGCCCGACGACTGGAAGGGCGGCGTAATGCTGTTGTTTCTGGTGTTCGTAATTTCGAGTTTTCTCGATAACATCGCAGCGGCCCTGATTGGCGGCACGGTGGCGCGTCATGTTTTTCGGGGTAAGGTCCACATCGGTTATCTAGCTGCGATTGTCGCGGCATCGAACGCCGGCGGCTCTGGCAGCGTGGTCGGCGACACCACGACCACCATGATGTGGATCGCCGGCGTAAGCCCGCTGAGCGTGCTTGAGGCCTACGTCGCTGCCGTTGTGGCGATGCTCGTCTTCGCGGTGCCCGCCTCGATTCAACAACAGCGATTTTCCCCGATCGTGAAAAATCCCCCGTCCGGACTGAAGATCCACAAAGTGAGGGTTTTTATCGTGGCGGCTATTCTTGTTGCCGCGCTTGCCTCCAACATCACCGCAAACCTGAAATATCCGGAGCTTCTGGATAGCATCCCAGTACTCGGCCTCGCGGTCTGGGCCGTCATCCTCCTGACCGCGGCATTGAGGCGGCCGGACTGGTCGGTGATGCCGGAAACTTTCAAGGGCACCATCTTTCTTCTCGCACTCGTGACGGCGGCCTCGATGATGCCGGTCGATAGACTACCAGCCGCGAGCTGGCCGACGGCGCTTGGGTTAGGCTTTGTCTCGGCCGTTTTCGATAACATCCCGCTCACGGCGCTAGCCTTGAAGCAAGGCGGCTATGACTGGGGGTTTCTCGCTTATGCCGTCGGGTTCGGCGGCTCGATGATATGGTTCGGCTCTTCGGCCGGTGTGGCGCTGTCCAACATGTATCCGGAGGCGAAGTCGGTCGGACGTTGGGTCACCCAAGGTTGGCCAGTTGCCGCGGCCTACGTCATCGGTTTTTTTGTGATGCTGGCGATCGTAGGTTGGCACCCCGATCCGCCTCGTTAGACCTACCTGCCCGCGCGGCACGCCGCGATTGCGGGGCCTGACCGAACTCGGAAACAGCATTCGCGTCTGGATTCCCTTGAATCGGACGGTGCCGTAATGTTCAATCGACTACCCAAGCCTGTCGCGGCAAAAGCGCCGGCCCATCCTGTGGAGAACATATGGATTGCTGCGGTCAACATCACTGCCATGGCCACGCGCTCACGCGGCGACAGTGGATTTGGAGTACGGTGTTATCTTCGATCGGCGCGATCCTCTCTGGCGGCGTTGGGCCACACGGATCCACCGCCGCAGCGCAGACCGCCGAAACCACCTCCGCCGCGCTCGACGTGCTGCGCAAATCCATATCGGTCGATGTCCATACCCACGGCGGAACCACCGGAATTACCTCGCAGGCGCCGCCGAACGATACTCTCGCAAATGGGATGCGAGCGGGATCATTAGCGGTCGCGTGCCTTGCAGACGTGCCGGACGCGCCCATCCTCGGCAGGAACACGGCCGGGGTCCTCGCCGCCCTGCGCACGCCGGACCCGGGCCAGCTCTACAAGTACCATCTTGGGCGCCTCGATTGGGTCGATGAGCTGGTCACAAGTCATGGCCTGCGTCGCGCAACCTCGGCAGCCGACCTCGAGGCGGCGCATGCGGCCGGGCAGACCGCGATTGTCGGTGATGTGGAGGGGCTCGATTTCGTGGAAGGAAAGCTTGAGCGGCTTGAGGAGGCACATTCACGCGGCGTCAGGCATGTTCAGCTCGTGCACTACACGCCCAACGACATTGGCGACTTCCAGACTGGCGGCATCACGCACCAGGGGCTCACCTCTTTCGGCGTTGAGGTGATCCAGGCCTGCCACCGGCTCGGCTTTGTCTGCGACGTAGCGCACGCGACCGAGGACATGACGAAGCAGGCGGTCAAAGTCGCGACCAAGCCCCTGCTGTTGTCGCACACCGCGCTTTCCGGCTCCCCGGCCATGGGTCCGACGCCGCTCACCCAACGCCAGGTCAGTCGCGATCACGCGCGGGCAATCGCCGAGACGGGCGGCGCCATCGGCATTTGGCACTTCTTCCCGAGCCTCGACAAATATGTCGATGGACTGAAGGAAATGGTCGATGTCGTCGGCGTAGACCACGTTTGCGTCGGAACTGACCAGCAGGTCGCACCGGGCAGTCTGCAGAACTACTCGCAATGGGTGCATTTGGTCGCGGCGATGCTGCGCGGAGGGTTCTCGCCCGAAGAAGCCGGAAAGATCGCGGGCGGAAACTATATGCGCATCTTTCGTGCTGCGGTTGGTTGACCTGAACCGGACACCTACCCTGCCCGCGCGGCGCGCCGCAGCGATTGCGGGGGCTGACCGAACGCGCGGATGAACGCGCGACGCATCCGCTCCGGATCGCGAAAGCCGGTCAGTCGCGCGACGGCTTCGATCGCCTCGCTTGAGGATTGCACGCGCTGCCGCGCCACCTCGATCCGAAGCCGCTCGATCGCTTTCGATGGCGTAGTGCCGGTCTCGGCAATGAAGGCACGGGCGAAATGCCGCGAACTCATGCCGGCCTGCTCAGCGAGAGCTTCTACCGTTAGCGGCGCGTTGAGATTTTCGCGCGCCCATGTCAGCAGCGCCCCGAAGCGTCCGCCCGGCGCCTTCAATTCCAGCAACGATGAGAATTGCGATTGGCCGCCGTTTCGCCTGTTGTAGAGCACGAGCTCACGCGCGGTTCGCTGAGCAACCTCATCGCCGAAGTCCTCGGCGGCCATCGCCGGCGCCAAATCGACGCCGGCGGTGATCCCCGCCGAACTCCAGATATTGCCGTCGCGAACAAAAATACGGTCGGGCTCCAGCTTCACCTTGGGGTAAAGCGCCAGGAATTGCCTGGTACGCCGCCAGTGGGTTGTGGCGCGGCGACCATCGAGCAAGCCTGCTTCCGCAAGGATGTAGGCACCGGAGCAGACGCTGGCGATGCGGACGCCTCGGTTTGCCATCGCGCGCACGAATGCCAGGATCTTCGGCGATCTCGCGGCGAGGTCGACGCCCTGGCCACCCGCTACGATCAGCGTGCTGATGGCACCCGCTGCTTTGAGCCCGCGCGCGAACATCTCGACGCCTGAGGAGCTGCGAACCGGGCCCGGCGTCTCCGCCAACAGCTTGATCGAGGGCCGCACGCCCGCGAAGCGGCCGGCGATATCGAATACCGAAATTGGACCAGCGGCGTCCAGCAACTGAAAGTCAGGGAACACCAGCACGCCCATCATGATTTTCTCATGTCCTAAAATGAGGGAAATACGCCATTTCGGACAAGAGGCGATCATGCCAGGATATTCAGGTCAAGCAAAAGTTCGCAGCACAACTTCGAAAGGCTCACCATGTCCGCGCCGCTTCAGATTGGTCTTCTCGTGTTCCCTAAGGTGACGCAGCTTGATCTGACCGGCCCGGTGCAGGTGTTGTCGAGCGTGCCGGAGGTCAAAGTGCATCTGATCTGGAAACGCATCGAGCCGGTGCCGAGCGACTCCGTGCTGACGCTGACGCCCACCGTCACCTATGCGGACTGCCCGCAACTCGACGTGATCTGCGTGCCGGGCGGGGTCGGCATCGATGACATCATCAATGACGAGGAGACGCTGGATTTTCTGCGCAAGCAGGCGGCGGGCGCGAAATACATCACTTCAGTCTGCACGGGATCGCTGGTGTTGGGCGCGGCCGGTTTGCTCAAGGGCTACCGCGCGGCGACGCACTGGACGGCGATGGAATTTCTCGCAGCGTTCGGCGCTACGCCTACAAACACTCGTGTCTGCATCGATCGCAACCGCATCACCGGCGGCGGCGTTACCGCCGGGATCGATTTTGCGCTGACGCTGGTGTCGATCATGGTCGACCGGCGCACAGCCGAGGCGATCCAGCTCAGGCTCGAATACAATCCGGCGCCACCGTTCAATGCCGGCTCGCCCGATACCGCCCCGCCCGACATTCTCGCGCTGATGAAAGAGAGGATCGCGCCGGCGCAGGCCCGGCGTGGCGAGGCCATTCATCGCGCCGCCGCGCGGCTGGCATAACGTTTATCCAGGCCAGCCCAAAGAAAGCCAAAAAGAAAAAGGCCGCCCGGTTTCCCAGACGGCCTCTCCTGTCCTACGGCAGCTCCACATTGACGGGCGATCTCAGAACCTCATCACCGGGGGCCTATCTCCCGGCCACATTCTGATCGGTAGCCGCTGCGCATCGGGGCAGTCGCGAACTGTATCCCGAACCGACGCGATGGTTTCCCACCTCCATAAGATGACTGATTGAACCACGATGATCTGCGAGCCTCAACGGGGCAGCGACGACTGTCCCCGCTCTCCCCGCTGTTCACAACCGCATGCCTAGCCCGGCGTCCACGGCTGGTAATCGCCAGTGGCTTTAGGGCGCTGGCCGCTGGCCAATGTCGAGCCGGATGGACGATAGGCTGCCGGCGTGCCCGTCAGGTTAGGCACATGCGACTTTTCCCATTCGCGCGGCGTATAGGCCTGTTCGGTCGGCAGAACATCGACAGTGTGATGCAGCCAGCCATGCCATGAGGGTGGTACGCGCGAGGCTTCGGCAAGACCGTTATAGATCACCCAGCGCCGCTCGAAGCCAAGCGTCGGATCTATCTTGCCCCCCGTGGTGCGGTAATAGCGGTTGCCCTGCTCGTCCGTGCCGACCAGTTCGCCGAAGCGCCAGGTCCACAATTGCGTGCCAAACGTCTGGCCGTTCCACCAGGTAAATAGCTTGAGCAGAAACTGTTTCATCGCGGTCTGATGCCAGCCGCGGCCCGATTTGTCCAGTAAACTCCGCCCAATCCAGCACTTAAGACCGCGTCGCCAATGCCACGCCTGCCAGCGTGAACACCAGCGCGGCGATCTGGCCGGTGCCGAGCGGCTCGTGCAGCGCGATCGCTGACGCAACGACGCCGATCACCGGTACCGCCATGGTGCCGATTGCCGCAACTGAAGCCGGCAGCCGCGCCAGAGCTGCGAACCAGCTGACATAGGCGATGCAGAACTGGATCAGGATCGAGTACGCGATCAGGATCCAGCGGACAGCGCCGCGGCGTCGGCCTTTTCGATCAACAGGCCAATGATAGTGATCGGCAGACATCCGATCCCGATCTGCCAGGCCGCGGCTGTGAGCGGCGGCAGGTGCAGCGGAAGCTTCTTCGCCAACACCGTGCCGACGGCAAAGCCGATCGATCCGCCGAGCGCCATGATGATTCCCGGCAGCTTTTCCATGCTGGCGGCGAGACCATTGCCCCCCATGATCGCGCTCAGGCCCGCAAACGCCATCACCAGCGATATCACCCGCAGGAGATTGGGCCGCTCACCGAGTACGGGCCAGGCCAGCATCGAGGCCCATACCGGCATGGTGTAGGCGATCAGCGCGGCCTCGCTCGCCGGCAGCCAAAGCAGCGCAAGCCCCATCAGCACCATCCAACAGGCGACGTTCAGGAAAGCGGCGAGCGCCAGCCTCGGCCAGAGTTCGCGGGGTACGCGCAGGCTTTGGCGCCAGATCAAGGCCAACACCGCGAGCAGGCCCGCGCCGACCACGCCGGTTGTGCCTCGCAACGTCAGCGGCGGCACTTCACTCAGGAGGAATTTGGTGGCGGGCCAGTTGAAACCCCAGCCGATCGAGGTGATGGCGAGGAACATGAGGCCCGCTGGCGTGATGTGAGCACGCGTACCGCGCGGCTTTGGCGTCGTCATGAAGTCAGACCGTTGGGAATCGGCGGCACCATGCCGTGTCTTTCGCGCCGTGGCCATCGATCGGCGGGCATGCCTGCCCGGCCCAGCGGTAACTTCGGGTGAGTCTCGGCAGGGCAACCCCTTGGCGGCAATAAATAGTTCTCCTGTGAACAGCGGGACGAAGCTTCGGCTGGCGCGTATCGGATAATTTTTTCCTTGGGAATCCCTCAGGACTCACTGATAGTTGTCGGCACCGGAGGGGCTGTGCGCCCCCTGTTATTTCCGTTTTTCCACCATATTTAGTACTTGATTCAGGAAATCGTACTAAGGCTTGACGGGCGCGATGGAGTCGTCCTAGTTTTTGATCCTGTTCGGCGCGAGTGTGTTTGGGTCCCGCCGGTCGCTCCCTAAGGGTTCCAGAATGACAACTCCGCCGGCCGGTCGAGGCAGCGGGTGGCGGGCTTGTGTGCCCTGAATTCTGGACCTGGGAGCGCCAAAACGAGCCAAAACGGCTCGAGATTAGTCGAGCCAAACGGCTCAGTTGGGAGTTGAGGCGTTGAGTATGACCTGGGTAGCGGAACGGGGGCGTTCCGTCAGGGCATGCGGCGGCAGGATCGATGCTCGCATCGATGTTGCCAAATAGAAACAGGGCCGGGTCCACCGGTAGAGCTGCGGGCCAACAAGTCCGCTCAACGACAACAGCCGGCGCCGCCGCAAGCGGTTCCGGTGACAAGAATGGGGCACCACGAAAATGCGAATCGAACGGCGGAACACCACTGCAGGCCAGTCACCCTATGCCGGAATTGATTTCAGATTGACGACATCTGAGATCCGCAATCCCGACGGCTCGGTGGTATTTCGCCTGGAGAACGTCGAGGTGCCGCAATTCTGGTCGCAGGTCGCCTCCGACGTGCTGGCGCAGAAGTATTTCCGCAAGGCCGGCGTTGCCGCAAAGCTGAAGAAGGTCGAGGAAGAGACCGTGCCGT
>VAZS01000086.1 GCA_005884855.1 Alphaproteobacteria bacterium
CGTAAAGCGCATATTGTGAATTTGCGGTTGAGTCGTGGCTCTCTACCCTAGCAGCTTGGCCAGCCGATGATGGATACAGCTTGCTTGAAGAGAAATACCGGGAACATCGGCTTGTCCCGGCTATTCACAGGTTCCCGAGCTGAGTTCTGGTGCCCCGGATGCAACGCGTCAGCGCGCCCGGGTCAGTGCCAGCCAAATCCCGCCGCCGATCATACAGCCGCCCGATATGCGCGACAGCAGCCGCGTCCGTTTGCCCGAAAAGAACAGCCGCGCCCGCCCCGCGAGCAACGCGTAGATCGAATCGGTGATCGCGCCCGTGATCATGAAGGTCGCGCCGAGCAGCGCCACCTGCGTGACATGGTTCTTGCTCAGGTCCATGAACTGCGGAATGAACGCGCCAAAGAACACCAACACTTTGGGATTTGACAGCAGCACCACAAAGCCCTGCAGGAAGAACCCCCCGCGCGGTGGCGGCGGTGGCGCATCGGCATCGACGCCTTTGACGGGAGCGCGGATCAGCTTGATACCGAGCCACACCAGATAGGCCGCGCCCGCAAAGCGCACCCAATCGAACCAGTAGCCCATGGTCGCCATCAGCGAGGTTAGCCCGATCGCGACGATGCCGATCACGATCGCAAGACCCGCCTGAACGCCGGCGATATTGGTCAGCGCCGCGCGGGTGCCATGCCGCAGGCCATTGGCAATCACCAGCGTGACCACCGGACCCGGCAACAGCGCCAGCGCGATGCAGGCGACAACAAAAGCCAGATAGAGCTGAAGCGACATGGGGGACTGGCTCACACAGGCCGTGATGGCCGGTTATCCCGGCCGTCCACGTCTACCCGGAAACGCCTCGGATAAAAAGGCGTGGATGGAAACTCACTGCCCGCTCATCGCAGCGAGCATCCAGCGGCTCACGTCGCCTGAGCCGAGAAATTCGAGCGCGAGGCGCTGAACGCCTGACGCGGTGCCGTTGCCCTGCGCCACCGCGACCAGCAGGTCACACCGCCGCGACACGACAACGCCGACGGCTACGCGCCGCGAGCGGTCGCCCATAGTGAGTTCGTAGGCCCTGATGCGGCCGCGCATATCCGCGAGTTGGATCGGGTGGCCCGGTTCAACTGGAACGAAGCGCTCGCCGATCAAATCGAGATCGGCGACGCGATCGACTTCGTCGTCATCGGCGACGCCGCTGTCGCAATTGCAAAACCCGATCTTCGGCCGCAGATAGATTTCGATCTGCTCGCCGCAAGCTTGCGAAGAGCAACGGAACGCACGCCCCGCCGGCCAGCCGTCGCGGGCAAACGGCCAGGCGATCTCGCGCCAGCCCTCGAGATCGGGGGGCGCATGCTGGTAGCCGGCGACGCCGCTCAACATGCCTATCGAAACTGCAAACGCAATCAACGGCATTCGCATCTCGCACCCGTCAGCGCAGGCCGGCCACGCCGCGCGCGGCGCCGGTCAATTCCAGGATGTGCAGGCCGGTATTGGCGCGATCGACGATATAGACGTAGCCGCGCTCGTCGGTTTCGACATTGTTGGTCTGGATCGCGACCTTGCAGCGGTCCTTGCCGTCGATGGTGACGCAGCGCTTGTCCGTCGCCGCGGTGATCGAGGGAATGAAATAACCGACCTCAGTCGGATGATAGGGATCGCGAATGTCGAGCGCGCGCACGCCGGCATTGAAGAAGGCGATGAACGCCATCTTCTTGTAGTAGACCGGCGCCATGCTCTCGTTGGAGGAGTGCGCGCCGAACCGCCCTCCCCGCTCGCAGAATGAGCCGCTGGCCTCGGCAACCGTGTAGCTCGAAATCATCATCGGGCGGCTCTCGACGCTGACGTCGGCGAACCACACCATCTGCCGTGGCTCGTTGCATTCGTTCAGGATCGCCTCGTCGACGATCATCACGATGTCGCGGGAATTGCCATCCTTGTCGCGGGCGAATTCGGCAATCGGCATCCCCCTCAACGGAAACGTCGTATGCGCGCCGTTGAACGCGGACAGGTTTAGCCGCGAGATTTCCGGCAAGCGCAGATTATCCGGCGTCGGCTCTTTCGGTCCGTTGATCAGTTTGTCGCGATCGACGATCTGCAAGATGCCGCCCTTGTTGGTGCCATATCCGAAATAGACCCGGTTGGCTTCCGGGCCAGCCGAGATCGGCCCGTGCAATTCGGTCGGCACCGCGCCGGTTGCGCCGGGCTCCTGGCCGGGAAGGCCGAAATCCCTGATCTTGAGCGGATGCGCGGGATCGCTGAGATCGTAGACTTGCGTCATGCGGCGGGTGCGCCAGTCCGGCGCGCCGGACACCAGAAAGCCGATGCCGGTGTCACATTCCCACCAACTCTTGTGCGTGTCCTTTAGTCCGCCGAGCCGCGTGATCAGAACAGGATTGGCGGGCTCTGCGACGTTCCAGATTTCATGCGCCTCGCTGCCGAAGGTGCGCAGCATATAAACCGCATTGCGGTCACCCTTGGGCAGTGCCTTGCCGTCACAGACACGCACCATCTGCGCGCCGCCGCCTTCATATTTTCCCTCTTGCCCAGGGATGTGGCGCAGGTATTGCGGATGCGCCGGATCGGTGACGTCGAGGATCGAAGTGCCGTTCGGTTCGGCCTTCCCGGTGATTGGATTGAGGGGAGCGGGAACGGCATCGGTGCCGCCGTGGTGTCCGATATAGGCGATCCAGCGGTCGCCCTGATGATGGATGGTCGGCTGATAGGCGCTGCGCGCCTGCAAATCGTTGCTGCCGACCAGCCGCATGTTCGAGGCTTCGGGCGGAGCTCCGATCACTTGCTGCTGCGCTCCAGCGCCGGCACAGCAGGAGAGGAAAACGACCGAGGCGGCCGCGATCAGTAAAGCCCGATTGCGCATATGATTACCCAACTCGCCTCCGGTGCAGTTGGTGGCCGGTCGATGGTGCTGAGGCACATCATAGCCAAGCTTGCCTGGATTGCACTACGCTTGCGAAGCTCATGAAGAAGAATGTACCGCGGCGTATTTCGATTACATGGCCACCGGAGTGGACGCGCCGCGAAGCGGGGGCGAGGTGCAAGAAACGCTAACCCAGCGCGCGCAGTTCGCGCCGCAGCACCTTGCCGGTCGGCGTCATCGGCAGGTTATCGGTGAATTGGACGAAGCGCGGATACTCGTGCGCCGCGAGCTGCACTTTGACAAAGTCCTGGATCTCGCGAGCGAGCGCCTCGCTCGGTTCGAATCCGGGCCTCAGCACAATCCAGGCCTTGATCGATTCGGTGCGGATCGGATCGGGAATGCCGACCACCGCCGACAGCGCCACCGCCGGATGCTTCAACAGCGTATGCTCGATTTCCGAGGGCCCGACGCGATATCCCGCTGACGTGATTACGTCGTCCTCGCGGCTGACGTACCAGAAATAACCGTCGCCATCGGTAACACCGAGATCGCCCGTCAACAGAAACTCGCCGGCATACGTCGAAGCCCGGCGTGGCGCGCCCCATCGAACCCGGCCGGATCGGAAACAGCTTCGAATTGTTGCCGACCACCAGATTGCATTCGGTCTGGCCATACACCTCATGGGCATCGATGCCGAAGGTCTCGCGTACCCAGTCCAGCAGTTCGGCGCCAAGCGATTCACCGCCGGTCAACATGCTGCGCAACTTGACGGCGGGATGTTTCACCTGCGCCTGACGCATCAGCTTCAGTGCCGTCGGCGGCAGGAACACGTTGCGCACGGCATGATCGGCCATCAGCTGCATCGCGGCCTGCGGTTCGAATTTTTTCGCGCGATGCCCGACCACCGGCACGCCATGATACCAAGCCGGGAACAGCGCGTCGAACAGTCCGCCGATCCACGCCCAGTCGGCTGGGGTCCACATCACGTCGCCAGGTTTCGGCATAAAATCGTGCACCATCTCGACGTTCGGCAGATGACCGAGCATCACGCGATGAGCATGCAACGCGCCTTTGGGATTTCCTGTGGTACCCGAAGTGTAAATAACGATCGCCGGGTCATCGGCTGAGGTATCGATGGTCGCGAACTCTTCGGACGCGGTTTCGATCGACGACCAGAACGATTTGGCGCCGGCGTGAATGGCCTCGCTGGTGACGTAGATATCCTGCAAGTAAGGCAGCCGCTCGCGGATCCTCGACAGCTTGTCCCAGCCGCCTTCGTCCGTGACCACCGCCTTGGCGCCGGAATTGGCGAGACGAAACTCCAGCGCGTCCTCGCCGAACAGCGTGAATAGCGGCACCGACACCAGGCCGGACCGAAATGCCGCCAGATGCACGATCGGCAGCTCCAGCGACTGCG
>VAZS01000394.1 GCA_005884855.1 Alphaproteobacteria bacterium
GGCCGGACCGCGCTTTGTCATCAACGCCCAGAATTGCGTCCACTGCAAAACCTGCGACGTGAAGGATCCCAATGGCAACATCACGTGGGTTCCGCCGGAGGGCGGTGGCGGACCTAATTATGAGGCGATGTGACCACGATTTCGTGAGCCGGCCATCGTCGCTTGCGAGGGTGGCCACGATACGGCCACACTGAAAGCGTTTTCAGGCGGACGGCGGTCATCTGGCGTTCGCGCCAATCGCCACCTCGCATCCTTGCGGTTGAACCTTAAACGCGGCATTGTCATGTGCCGGCTGGGTTCGCATTCGAGATTGATCGCAAGATCTTGCCGTAAAATCCTTGAGCTTAGGGCGGACCGTGATGCTTTCCATTCGTCTCAATCGTTATGCGATTGTCGCATTCGCATTTACCGCGATGGCTGTGCCGGCCTCGGTTTTGGCGCAGACGCCTGATCGTCCTACCGATAGCTCGGCGCGATTCCCCAACTCCCATGATTTGAAATCGCTGACGATCACGGGCAGCTATCTTGCCGCCCGGCACGCCAGCGTGGAACGGGACTCGGCTGCGGCGGCTGCGTTCTACCGGTCAGCGCTTCGAAACGATCCCAAGAACAACGAACTGCTGGACCGCGCGTTCATTTCGTCGCTGGCGGATGGCGACATAGACGAGGCCGTCAAGCTCGCCGACAGGATACTAACCATCGACAAGTCCAATCGTGTCGCCCGCTTGGTCGTTGGCGTTCGTGATCTGAAAACTAAGAAATATGCGGCTGCGCAGTCGAACATCAATCAGTCGGTTCGAGGACCGATCACGGATCTGGTCGCGACACTGTTGTCGGGCTGGGCCAATTACGGCGCCGGCGACACCAAAGCGGCAGTTGCCGGTATTGACAAGCTGACCGGTCCGGAATGGTACCCGATCTTCAAGGACATGCATTCCGGAATGATTCTGGAACTCGCCGGCAAGGAAAAGGAAGCCGGCGTGCGTCTCGAGCGGGCCTATAAGCTCGACGACACAATGCTGCGGGTCGCCGACGATTATGCGCGCTGGTTGACGCGCAACAAGGACAACGCCGCGGCGACCGCGATCTACCAGGCGTTCGAAAAGAAGCTGCCACGGCACCCTGTGGTGCAGGAAGCTCTGCGCGAGACCAAGACCGGCAAGAAGATGCCGCCTCTGGTCGATTCGCCTCAGAGCGGCGCGGCCGAGGCGCTTTACGGGATTGGCGCGACGCTGACGAGACGCGGTGGCGAGGATCTCGCGCTGGTATATCTGCAGCTCTCGCTCTATCTCGCCCCGCATCATCCCCTGGCGCTATTGTCGCTCGCCGATCTCTATGAATCGGTGAAGAAGCCGGCGATGGCCATAAAGGTGTACGAGCGCATGCCGGCAAATTCGGTGCTGAAGCGCAATGCGCAAATTCAGCTCGCGACCAATCTCGATGCGGCCGATCGTAGCGATGAAGCGATCAAGATCCTGAAGGGCGTTACAGCGGAGGATTCCAAGGACGTCGAAGCCATCATGGCGCTCGGAAATATCGAGCGTGGCCGCAAGAAGTTCGCGGACTGCGCCCAAACCTATTCCAGGGGCATCGCTGCAATGCCCGACGCCAATGAAAAGAATAATTGGGTGTACTACTATTACCGGGGCATCTGCGAGGAGCGCTCCAAACAGTGGAACAAGGCCGAAGCCGACATGCGCAAGGCGCTGCAGCTGCAACCTGAGCAGCCTCATGTGCTGAATTATCTCGGCTATTCATGGATTGATCAGGGCATCAATCTTGATGATGGCATGAAGATGATCAAGCGGGCGGTCGATCAGCGGCCGGACGACGGCTACATCGTCGACTCGCTTGGCTGGGCCTATTACCGCATCGGCAACTACGAGGATGCGGTGAAAAATCTCGAGCGCGCCATCGATCTCAAGCCAGAGGATCCCACCATTAACGACCATCTCGGCGACGCCTATTGGCGCACCGGCCGTACGCTGGAGGCGAAATTCCAATGGGCCCATGCGCGCGACCTCAAGCCCGAGGCCGAAGAGCTGCCGAAAATCGAGGCCAAGCTCCAAAATGGGCTGCCGGACGACACTTCCTCGGCAGCCTCCGCCGACAAGAAAAAAGAAGACGGCGGCGGCTGATCGACCGGTCGATCTCCAATCTCGATGTTCCGGCTCTAGCATTCGCGCAGCGATTGTGGCTAGCTCGCTTGCGAATGTTTAAAGCCGAGCGAGGCTAGCAACTTAGTTCGGTTTTGGATTTGGACATTCGCCATCAGGGGCCCTGGAATACTGAAGTGAATGTCGAACCCGTTGCGCAAGCGCTGATTGAAACAGCCCATGCCAAGGTCAACCTCACTCTGCGTGTGGTTGGCCGGCGGATCGACGGCTATCACGACCTTGAAAGTGTGGTCGCGTTCGCCGATTGCGCCGACCGATTGAGCCTGACGCCCGGAGCTGAACTGCGCCTCGAGACTTCGGGGCCTTTGGCTCAGGCCTGCGGCGAGGCCTCTGACAATCTGGTGCTCAAGGCCACGCAGCTGCTCGGTGAGCGCGTGCCAGGGCTGAGGCTTGGTGCGTTTCATCTTGAAAAGGTGCTGCCGGTCGCCGCCGGTATTGGCGGTGGCTCGGCGGACGGCGCGGCCGCGCTGCGGTTATTGGCGCGGGCGAACGGCCTTGCGGCGGACGACACCCGCCTGATCGAGGCCGCGAAAATGACGGGTGCCGATGTGCCGGTCTGCCTGGTTTCGCGCGCGTGCGTCATGACAGGTATCGGCGAAACGCTGTTGCCGCTGGTGCTGCCGAAAATGCCATGCGTGATGGTCAATCCGCGTGTCCCCGTGGCGACCAAAGACGTGTTTGAAGCACTGGGTCTGCGCAACGGTGAATTTCTTGTCGGCGTCACCGATGTGCTCGAGGCGAGCGGCTGGCCGCAAGAAGACGCATCGATCGCCGACTGGATCGAAGCGCTTTCCGCAGCCGGCAACGACCTCGAAGCTCCGGCCGGACGCATTCAGCCGGTGATTGGCGAAGTGTTATCCTCGCTCAGGGCCGCGGAGGGGGCAGGGCTGGCGAGGATGTCGGGCTCCGGCGCAACCTGTTTTGCGCTGTTTGAGAATGGCGCCGATGCGCTGCGCGCCGCGCAGAAAATTCGACTCGATCACCCGCAGTGGTGGGTGCATGCGGGCACGCTGAGCTAGAGCATTTTCCAGCGAAGCGAGGCCGGTTCGCGTGACGGTCGGCCGTTACCCTGTTTTACGGAAGGATGGCGAGCTGGACCGACTCAATGCGACCGCGACAGGCAGAATGACACCACCTGCTCAAGCGCGGTCTTCATCGGCGAGGCCGGAAACAGCGCCAGCGCATCGACCGCCATCGCTCCGTAGTGCTGGGCGCGGTTGATGGTGTCCTCGAGCGCGCGGTGCTTTGTCATCAAACCGATGGCGTGGTCCAGATCGCCTTCGCCGACCTGGCCGTGCTCCAGAGCGTTGATCCAGAATGCCCGCTCGGTGTCGTTGCCGCGGCGGAATGCCAGCACCACCGGCAAGGTGATCTTGCCCTCGCGGAAATCATCGCCGATGTTCTTGCCAAGCTTCGCGGCCTTGCCGCCGTAGTCCAGCACGTCGTCCACCAGCTGGAACGCAATGCCCAGATTCATGCCCACCGAGCGGCACGCAGTCTGTTCGGCCTTGGGACGATTCGCGATCACCGGGCCGACCTCGCAGGCCGCAGCGAACAGCTCAGCGGTCTTGCCGCGAATGACGGCAAGGTATTCGTCTTCTGTGGTTGCGGTGTTCTTCGCCGCGGCAAGCTGCATGACTTCGCCTTCGGCGATCGTCGCCGCGGCCGAGGAGAGAATGTCGAGCGCCCGCAGCGAGCCTACCTCGACCATCATTCGAAAAGCCTGCCCGAGGAGGAAATCGCCGACCAGAACGCTGGCTTCGTTGCCCCAGAGCATCCGGGCCGACAGCTTGCCTCGCCGCAATTCGCTTTCGTCGACCACATCGTCATGTAGTAACGTGGCGGTGTGCATGAACTCGACGGAGGCGGCGAGTTTGATGTGGCCGTCCCCGGAATAACCCGTGAGACTGGCCATCGCCAGCGTCAGCATGGGGCGAAGCCGTTTTCCGCCTGAGGAAATCAGGTGGTTGGCGACCTCGGGGATCATGGTGACTTCGGAGCCGGTCCGCGACAGAATAGTGGCGTTGACGCGGTCCATATCGGCAGCGACAAGCGCGACCAGCTCATCGATTGAAGCGCCTGCCGGGCTCTCGAAGGGTACAATAACCGCCACGCTGGTCTCCACTTTTGCCCAATGGGCATTATCCTCAGGTATAACAATAGAAAGAGCGGGGGAACGCGGCAAGGGCACGATGCGGGTGACTGGCCCGTGCAGCCGCCAATTCGGGCGACAAAGGAGAGCCGAAGTTGCGGGAATTGGTTCGTACCAACGACATAGTGCTGGTTTCGGCAGTGGGGGCGCTGCTCGATGGCGCGAATATCCATCATCTCGTGCTGGATCAGAACATGAGCATTATCGAAGGCTCCCTCGGCGTCCTGCCGCGCCGGATTCTGGTTCATGAGGATGATAACCGGGAGGCGCGCCAGATTCTTGCCGATGCCGGTCTGGCCCATGAATTGCGGGCCGATGAGTGACTCCGGTCAATTTACCGACGATGCGTTCCTCGGCGGCCAGTTGCGCCTGCGGCAACCCAAGTCGGGTCATCGCGCCGGCCATGATGCCATGCTGCTGGCCGCCTCGACACCGGCGCGTTCAGGCGATCGCGTCGTGGATTTTGGCGCTGGCGTCGGCGCCGCCGGTCTGGCGCTTGCCAGGCGCGTCGCGGGAATCGAGCTTGTACTTGTCGAAATCGATCCGGGGCTTGCGGCCTTGGCGCGGGACAACGCGGCTGCCAATGCGCTTGCGGCCGATGTTGTTGTACTCGACGTTACATCTAACGCCAGCGCCTTTGCCGCGGCGGGTCTAACTCCCGACAGCGCCGATGTCGTCCTGATGAATCCGCCGTTCAACGATTCCGAGCGGCACCGCGCCTCGCCTGATAAAGCCCGCGAGATCGCGCATATGGCGACCGCTGCGACGCTTGAGAGCTGGATTCACGCAGCCCGGCGAATTCTGAAATCCGACGGCATCCTCAGCATGATCTGGCGCGCTGAGGGGATCGCCGAGGTCCTCGCCGCGCTTGATCGCGGATTCGGCAGCGTTCGAATTCTGCCGGTCCATGCTGACAGCGCGTCCCCGGCCATTCGTTCCGATCGCTCAAGCTTTGTGCAGCGCTGGTTACTGAGGGAGCCGTTTCGATTGCTGTTCTGGTGCAGAAGTAAAGTGAATGGCGGTCAAAAGAGTACCGATCAGCATCATCAATAAATAAATCTTCATATCGTGCTCCGCTGTACCATTGCAGGCCGTGACCAAGGCAATGCAAAACGCGTTCCATTCGGTTCATGACAGCCGTCTCATAAAAAATGATTAAAATTTGAGGAAATGACATGAGGGAAGAAACCAGGGATCGCGGCAGATGGCCCGGGCTACTGCTCGACAGGTTGACCGATCTAATTCCGGCACGTTTGCGGCCTGGAGCAACGATTGTACCGGTGGTGAGGCTGTCGGGCTTGATCGGCGCGGTGACCCCGCTGCGGCCTGGCATGTCGCTGGCCGGCATCGCAAGGACGCTCGAGCGGGCTTTCGCGATCAAGCATGCGAAAGCGGTCGCGGTGGTGATCAATTCGCCTGGCGGTTCCCCGGTGCAGTCGCGGCAGATTTACCTGCGGATCAGGCAGCTAGCGGCGGAAAAGAAAGTTCCAGTGCTGGTGTTCGTCGAGGACGTCGCGGCATCCGGCGGCTACATGATCGCCTGCGCTGGCGACGAGATCTATTGTGATCCGTCCTCCATCATGGGTTCGATCGGCGTGGTGGGCGGCTCTTTCGGATTCCAGGAGTTGATCAGGAAAATCGGAGTGGAGCGGCGGCTCTACACCGCGGGCGAACACAAGGCGATGCTGGATCCATTTTTGCCGGAAAACCCCGAAGATGTCGCCCGAGTGAAAGCGCTTCAGCGCGAAATTCACGGCATCTTCATTGCGCTGGTGAAACAGAGCCGGGGTGCTCGCTTGAAAGGCGCCGACGACGTGCTGTTTACCGGTGAATATTGGGCTGGAGAAACCTCCGTCTCACTCGGGTTGGCGGATGCGATCGGCGATCTTCGCTCGACCTTGCGTGCGCGGTACGGCGACAAGGTACTGATGCCGGTAATCGCACCTCCGACAGGCCTGTTGTCCGGCCTTCTTGGCCGCAAATCGGGCGGTGCGGGCACGCTTGATCAACTGGACAGCATCGCAGGCTTGCCCGATGAGCTGATTTCGGCGCTAGAGAGCAGGGCAATTTGGGCCAAATTCGGGTTTTGACCGCGGCTACCAGCGCCATTTAGTCCCGGAGAAGGCGATTGCAGGCTGACCCGGCTTGCGCGACAATGTAGAGCGCGTAACGAATGGATAACAAGGATCGATCGATGCCGCCGCTGGTCGCATTCGCGGGAGCCCTGGGCGGGCTAGCCGTGGTCCGCTGGGCCTATCGCACAGCCCTGCGCGTGAACAGGGAATTGGAAGAAGCGCGGCTCGCACGAGTAGCCGACGCCGCGCCGTCGGATATTCCGACACTGCGGCGCGATCCCGACAGCGGCGCCTA
Organism: Alphaproteobacteria bacterium; assembly: GCA_005884855.1. Lineage (GTDB taxonomy): Bacteria > Pseudomonadota > Alphaproteobacteria > Rhizobiales > Xanthobacteraceae > Bradyrhizobium. The sequence goes on from VAZS01000394.1 coordinate 6,700, forward strand.
CCGCCCCGGCTGATCCGCTTTATTTGGCCGCGCGAAAAAACCTGCGCTGGTCTGTCTGTGGGCAGTCCGCCCATGGCGCTTGCACTGCCTTGATTCCGCGTCCCCCCGCCGATACGGTCCGCGCGCTTGCCAAGCCCCTCAGCAAACACCGATCTGACCATGGATCCCTTGCCTCCGCATATGCGCCCGGAACGCTCGTTCCAGGGACTAATCCTGACGCTGCAGCGTTATTGGGCGGACTACGGCTGCGTGATCCTGCAGCCCTACGACATGGAAGTCGGCGCCGGCACCTTTCACCCCGCCACCACATTGCGCGCGCTCGGTCCGAAACGCTGGAACGCGGCCTATGTGCAACCCTCGCGGCGGCCAAAGGATGGCCGCTACGGCGAGAACCCCAATAGGCTGCAGCACTACTACCAGTTCCAGGTGATCCTGAAGCCGTCGCCGCCGGACATTCAGGAGCTTTATCTGAAATCGCTCGCCGCCATCGGCATCGACTCCGCGCTACACGACATCCGCTTTGTCGAGGACGATTGGGAAAGCCCGACGCTTGGCGCCTGGGGGTTGGGTTGGGAATGCTGGTGCGACGGCATGGAAGTCTCACAGTTCACGTATTTCCAGCAGGTCGCGGGCGTCGAATGCGCGCCGGTCGCGGGCGAACTCACCTATGGGCTCGAGCGGCTTGCGATGTATGTGCAGGGCGTCGATCGCGTCTATGACTTGAATTTCAACGGCAGGGATGGCGCCGAACGCGTGACCTATGGCGACGTGTTCCTGCAGGCCGAGCAGGAATATTCGCGGCACAATTTCGAACATTCCGACGCCGAGATGCTGTTCAAGCAATTCGCCATGGCCGAGGAGGCCTGCAGGAAATATCTCGAGGCAGGCTGGGTGAGCGGTCACAACCAGAAGAAACATCTGATGGCACTGCCGGCCTACGATCAGTGCATCAAGGCGAGCCACGTCTTCAACCTGCTCGACGCGCGTGGTGTGATCTCCGTGACCGAGCGGCAGAGCTACATCATGCGCGTGCGCGAACTCGCAAAAGCTTGCGGCGAAGCCTGGGTGCATACCGAAGCCGGCGGGGCGGCGGCGGACGCTTCCTTGTGAGCGCATTTTGAACTGGACTCTCGCAAGGTCGGATCTGCTCCCCTCCACCCGCTTGCGGTGGGGAGGGGTCGGGGGTGCGGGGTGCATGACACAAAGACCGCAGCGTCCCCGGGACAAACGCGTTCCACGTGCGCGCGTACTGCGCTGTCATGCCACTGAGGCCGAGAGGAGGCTGTGGCAGCATCTGCGCCAACCTCCATTCAAGGAACATCATTTTCGACGCCAAGCCACGATCGGTCCGTATTTCGCCGACTTCGCTAGCCATCAGCGTAGGGTTGTCATCGAGGTCGATGGTGGTCAGCATTCCGGCAATCCCGCCGACGATCGACGAACAGCTCTTCTCGCCTCCAAGGGGTACCGCATTTTGCGTTTCTGGAATAACGACGTTTTGGCAAATACGTCCGGCGTTCTTTCGGCCATTGAGATAGCGATCAATGCCGATAGACCCCCCACCCCCGACCCCTCCCCGCCGCAAGCGGGGGGAGGGGAGTAGAGCAAATGCCCGATCTCCTTCTCGAACTTTTCTCCGAAGAAATTCCGGCGCGCATGCAGGCAAAGGCGGCGGACGATCTGCGCCGCATGGTCACCGACAAACTCGTCTCCGAGGGTCTCGTCTACGAGGGAGCAAAGGCATTCGCGACGCCGCGGCGGCTCTCGCTGACGGTTCACGGCATTCCCCCCCGGCAATCCGACCTGAAGGAAGAGCGCAAGGGGCCGCGCGTCGGCGGCCCTGATGCGGCGATCGCGGGTTTTCTCAAAAGCACCGGTCTTGCCTCGCTCGACCAAGCCAAAATCCAGCGTGACCCCAAAAAGGGCGACTTTTACGTGGCGCTGATGGAAAAGCCGGGCCGCGCCACGCTTGAGGTGCTCGCCGACATGTTGCCGGTGATCATCAGGACTTTCCCATGGCCGAAGTCGATGCGCTGGGGCGAGCGCTCCGCGAGACCGGGCGCGCTGCAGTGGGTTCGGCCGCTGCACTCCATCGTGGCGACCTTCGGTCTGGAAACCGAAGAGCCTGATGTCGTGAAGTTCGCGGTGGACGGCATCGCGGCCGGGCAGATCACGTTCGGCCATCGCTTCATGGCTCCGGCCCCGATTTCGGTGCGCCGCTTCGAGGATTACGCCGCGAAGCTTCTACATGCCAAGGTCGTGCTCGATCCCGAGCGCCGCAAGGACACCATCCTCACCGATGCTCAGCAGTTGGCGTTCGCGCAAGGCTTCGAACTGGTCGAGGACCAGGGGTTGCTCGATGAAGTCGCGGGGCTGGTCGAGTGGCCGGTAGTTGCGATGGGATCTTTCGAGCAGGAATTCCTCTCCATTCCGCCTGAGGTGATCCGCGCCACTATCAGAAACAACATGAAATGTTTTGTGGTCAGGGATCCCGCGACCAGCAAGCTGACCAACAAATTCATTCTTACGGCCAACATCGAAGCCTCCGATGGGGGAAAGGAAATCGTTGGCGGCAACGAGCGTGTCATCCGCGCGAGGCTTTCCGATGCGAAGTTTTTCTATCAGAGCGATCTCAAGAGGAAGCTCGAAGACCGCCTGCCGAAATTCGATGGCATTGTGTTCCACGAAAAGCTGGGCACGCAGGGCGAGCGCATCAGGCGCATCGAGCGGCTGGCGGCTGAAATCGCTCCGCTGGTCGGCGCGGATATCGAAAAGGCAAAACGCGCAGCACATCTGGCGAAAGCGGACCTGCTCACCGAGGTAGTCGGTGAGTTCCCTGAGCTGCAGGGATTAATGGGGAAGTACTACGCGCTGGCGCAAGGCGAGGATGCTTCGGTCGCAGCCGCGAGCGAGGAACATTATAAGCCGCAAGGACCGAACGACCGCGTGCCGAGCGATCCGGTGAGCGTTGCGGTGGCGCTGGCGGACAAGATTGACACGCTGGTCGGCTTCTGGGCCATCGACGAAAAACCAACGGGGAGCAAGGACCCGTATGCGCTGCGACGGGCGGCGCTGGGGGTGATACGAGTGCTGGTCGAAAATCTGCACAAGATACATCTCGTAAGTCTGTTGGACGAACATGCTGAAGCGTTCAGGATGACCGGCATCGGCGAAATCGAATGGGCCGGCCGCCAAGTACGAACGAGCAGCGTTGACCTTCTCGCCTTCTTCGCCGATCGCCTTAAAGTACAACTTCGCGACCAGGGCGCGCGGCACGATCTCGTCGATGCCGTGTTTGCGCTGGAAGGCCAGGATGATCTGTTGATGGTGGTGCGCCGCGTCGAGGCGCTCGGTAAATTTCTCGATACCGAAGACGGCAAGAACCTGCTCGCGGGCACCAAACGCGCCGCCAACATTCTGCGCATCGAGGAGAAGAAGGACGGAAAAGTCTATGACGGCCCGCCGGATGCGGCGCTCTACAGTCTTCCCGAAGAGAAGGGTCTTGCGAAAGCGATCGATCAGGTGAAGGCCGAAGCCCGCGCCGCGGTGGCAAAAGAAGATTTTGGCGGGGCGATGACGGCGATGGCTAAACTACGTCCGGCGGTCGATGCGTTCTTTGACAAAGTAAAGGTCAATGACGACGATCCGAAGGTGCGCGAAAATCGCCTGAAGCTGCTGAACCAAATCCGCGCGGCGACGCGCGCCGTGGCGGATTTTTCGAAGATACAGGATTAGCGGCAGCCGTGCAGCGAAAGACAGGCCGCGCTTCAGCGGTTTCTACCAAAAAGCCCCGCCCGGCGGGAGACCGGGCGAGGCCAGATGTTCGATTGCCGCTGCGACTCCGGACGTTCATTTCAAGCGGGAGGCTTACTCGACCACTTGAACGATCCGGCGCGAACGCGGTTCGACCAGGACCGTACGGCCGTTCACTACGGTGTAACGATATGGCGTGATGCCGAACGTCTGCGGCACGTCGTAATAGGTGATGCCGACGTCCGGCAACACGGCACCGACAACAACTCGCTCAGGAACGGTGTAAGTCGGCACGCGCTCGCGAACGATGTATTCGCGGAACGCCGGGCGTTGATCGACGGCGATACCCTCCGCATCGCTAATGATCACCGGGCCGCCGCGAACTACACCCGTGGTGACCACACCCTGCGCCTGCGCCGCAAGCGGTGCGCTGACCGCGCCTGCGATTGCTGGAATGGCTAGTATTTTGTTCCTCATGTTTCCTGCTCCTTAGGGGACGATGCGCGCCGGCGACAAAGAACCAGGCGCATTCTCCTTGCCAATTCATCGCGCGCGCCATCGTTCCCTGAAACTCGCAGCCTCACACGCGGCAATTTTCGGCATTTTTTATGTGCATCGGAACCGTGCGCATCATCGGGCGTCTGCTATCGTGGAACCCTTGGGGGCGATAAAATGGTGGTCTCGATTCGATTTCCCACAAGCTTTCAGCCGGAGAAATTTCATGACCATCACGACTGGCCACATTCCTGCGATTGTGGCGCTAATCGCTGGCATTCTCATTTTGATCATGCCGCGGCTGCTGAATCTGGTCGTCGCGATCTACCTGATCTGCATCGGCCTGATCGGACTCGGGCTGCTCAAATGGCTTCACCTCTAGCATCTAAAAGCGAGCTCGGCGCTTGCGCGGAACCCGCCAAAGTGGTGTAAGGCGCGCAACTTCCCATCCTGTCGCGGATTATTTGCAGTCATGGCCAAAGCCGTAGCGAAGACGAAGAAAATCGCAGCGAAATCAAAGTCCTCTATGCCCGCTCGGGCAAAGACCGCGCCGCCGGCTACTGCGCGCAAGCCTCTGCCGAAGAGCATGGCCAAGCCGGCGCCAAAACCCGCAAGCAAAGTGGTCGCAGATAAGCCCGTCGCGGGCGCCAAGCCGGGCAAGTGGGTGTTCACGTTCGGCGATGGTCGGGCGGAAGGCAAAGCGGAGATGCGCGACTTGCTTGGCGGCAAGGGCGCCAATCTGGCCGAGATGGCAAATCTCGGTCTGCCGGTGCCTCCCGGCTTCACCATTCCGACTTCGGTCTGCACGTATTTTTATGCGCATGGCAAAACCTATCCGAAGGAGCTGAGGGCGCAGGTCGAAAAGGCGCTCGATTACGTCGGCAAGCTGACGGGCAAGGCGTTTGGGGATTCCAAAAATCCGTTGCTGGTGTCGGTGCGTTCCGGCGGCCGCGCGTCGATGCCGGGCATGATGGATACCGTGCTCAATCTCGGACTCAACGACATCACCGTTGAAGCGCTGGCTCAAATGTCAGGCGACCGGCGCTTTGCGTATGACAGCTACCGGCGCTTCATCACCATGTATTCGGACGTGGTGCTCGACTTCGAGCATTCGCACTTCGAGGATATTCTCGACACCTTCAAGGACAGCCAGGGCTATACGCTCGATACCGACTTGACCGGGGATGACTGGGTTGACCTGGTCGGCCGCTACAAGGATGCGGTGGCGCGCGAAACCGGCAAGGATTTCCCGCAGGATGCTCACGATCAATTATGGGGCGCGATCGGGGCGGTGTTTTCGTCCTGGATGAACGCGCGCGCGGTGACCTACCGGCGGCTACACGAGATTCCTGAGTCCTGGGGCACCGCGGTGAACATTCAGGCGATGGTGTTCGGCAACATGGGGGAGACATCGGCCACTGGTGTTGCGTTCACGCGCAATCCATCGACCGGCGAGAGCAGGCTATACGGCGAATTCCTGATCAACGCGCAAGGCGAAGACGTGGTGGCGGGCATTCGCACGCCACAGGACATCACCGAGTACGCGCGCAAGGAATCCGGCTCGGACAAGGCGTCGATGGAAACGGCGATGCCCGAGGCCTTCAAGGAGCTGACGCGAATCTACACTCTGCTGGAAAAGCATTATCGCGACATGCAGGACATGGAGTTCACGGTCGAGCAGGGCAAGCTCTGGATGCTGCAGACCCGCAGCGGCAAGCGTACCGCGAAAGCAGCGCTGCGGATCGCGGTCGAACTCGCCAATGAAGGCGTGATCTCGAAAAAGGAGGCGGTGACGCGAATTGATCCAGCCTCGCTCGATCAGTTGTTGCATCCCACCATCGATCCCTCGGCCAAGCGAGATGTGATCGCCACCGGTCTGCCGGCCTCGCCCGGCGCGGCGTCTGGCGAGATCGTGTTCTCTTCTGACGAGGCCGCGAAACTGCAGGCCGACGGCCGCAAGGTGATTCTGGTGCGGATCGAAACCAGCCCGGAAGATATTCACGGCATGCACGCCGCCGAAGGCATTCTGACCACCCGCGGCGGCATGACCTCTCACGCGGCGGTGGTCGCGCGTGGCATGGGCAAGCCGTGCGTCTCCGGCTGCGGCACTATTCGCGTCGATTACGGCCGAGGCACCATGAGCATCGGCTCGCGGACCTTCAAGACTGGCGATGTCATTACTATTGACGGTTCGCTAGGGCAGGTGCTGGCCGGACGGATGCCGATGATCGAGCCGAAATTATCAGGCGAATTCGGCACGCTGATGGCGTGGGCCGATTCTGTGCGCAAACTCGGCGTTCGCGTCAACGCCGATACGCCGGAGGATGCGCGCACCGCCATCAAGTTCGGCGGCGAGGGCATCGGGCTTTGCCGCACCGAGCACATGTTCTTCGAGGAAACCCGCATCCGCACCGTGCGCGAGATGATCCTGGCGGAGGACGAGCAGGCCCGCCGCGCGGCGCTATCGAAGTTGCTGCCGATGCAGCGCGCGGACTTCGTCGAGCTGTTCGAGATCATGAAGGGGCTCCCGGTGACGATCCGGTTGCTCGATCCGCCGCTCCATGAGTTCCTGCCGCACACCCAGGCCGAGATCGAGGAAGTCGCGCGTGCGATGCAAACGCACCGGCAAGGCGGTCGGGCTCGAAGTGATGGTGCCGCTGATTGCGACCAGGACGGAATTCGATTTGGTCAAAGCAAGGATCGACGCCACGGCGCAATCGGTGATGAAAGAGACCGGAACCAAACTCAGCTATCAGGTCGGCACCATGATCGAGCTGCCGCGCGCCTGTCTTATGGCCGGCGACATCGCCAAGACGGCGGAGTTCTTCTCGTTCGGCACCAACGACCTGACGCAGACCACCTACGGCATCAGCCGCGACGACGCCGCCGGATTCCTCGGTACCTACATCGCCAAGGGTATCCTGGAGATCGATCCGTTTATCTCGGTCGATCGCGATGGTGTGGGCGAGCTGGTCAAGATGGGCGTGGTGCGCGGACGCAAGACCCGCCCGGATATCAAAGTCGGGATTTGCGGCGAACATGGCGGCGATCCCGCCTCCGTCGCGTTCTGCCACAGCATCGGATTGGATTACGTCTCATGCTCGCCGTACCGCGTGCCGATCGCGCGGCTGGCAGCGGCGCAGGCGGCGCTTGGCAAAGCCGTCACCACTCAGGCCTGACCTCGGCCTCTTCTTCATCATTTTCGTTGACCGGATATTTACCAGATTAGTCGAGAGCCTGTTTACCAACTTTTTCGATGCGGCCAGACCGAAGCCGCGTATTACTTGCCTGTGGCGGGCGTGCAACGCCAATTAACTCCCTCGCAACCTAAATTCGATATCACCAAAAAAGATCGAATTGCACGGATGCACTGAGTTCGATCAAGTGTAGCGTTGCGTGAGCGTATCGATGTCAGTAGTGCGTAACCGGCCGAACGGCGCGCGTTCCGCGTCTTTCGGTCTTGGTCTCTGCGTTTTCGCATTGATCCCGACAGAAATCGGATACCAGGATATTGCCTCGCTGTTGGCCCGGCAGCCGGGCGTCGCCGAGCGCTGGCAGAAGCGGGTGTTTTCCTCTGCCAGCACCATTCAGTTGGCCACCTACAGCTTCGGCCGTCCGATCGGAACCTCCATTCCGCGTCCGGCTACTCATGTTCTGGCCAGTCTCGATAATCAGGGCATCGACATCATGGGGTCTGTGACGCGCAATCCGCTAGTGCAGCCTCCGCCGCGCTATCAGTCGGCCGACTTTCCCACAGTCAATCGTGCGTTAAAGGGCGACCGCCTTGTCGTCACTCCGGCAGAGGCCGCGGCCCCGGCCAATGTCGCACCTCCGCTTGAGGATCCTTCGACATCCAATGCCTCGGTGGCAGGGGCAAAGACCGCCTTTGCCCCACCGCTCAAACATCCGCCGCTCGATCCCGAACTTCAGGCCGCGCTGATTGCGCCGCCGCTTGCGCAATACGACCTTTCCATATCGCTCGAAGCCCAGCCGCTCGAAGACCTCAAATCCACGCCCGGGGCGTTGCCGCTTCCGCTCGATCCGACGCCTTCGCGAGATGGCTTCTCGGTGCAGACCGCAAACCTGTTTTTCGGAAACGCATCGCTCGGTGGGTCGGCGGAAAGCCTCGAACGCTGGCAGCCGGGTGAAGAACCGCTGATCGTATCGCCCGATCCCGATATGAAGTTCATGGCGTCGCTGCCGTCAGCTGCGGAAACTGGCGAGAGCATTGCTGCCAAGGGCGAAGTCAATTGGGACAACCAGCGCGCCAAGACCCCGGCCGAACGGCTTGGCCTTTTCGATGAGAAGGGCCGTGCCAAATCCGAGAAATGCCTTGCGGAGGCGATTTATTTCGAGGCCCGCGGCGAAGCGGTGCGTGGCCAGATCGCTGTAGCGCAGGTGGTGATGAACCGCACCTTCTCCGGCTTCTATCCGGCCACGGTCTGCGGCGTGGTCTACCAGAACAAGCATCGTCACTTCGCCTGCCAGTTCACCTTCGCCTGCGACAATGTCGCCGATGTCATTCGCGAACCCGACATGTGGGAGCGCGCCAGGAAAATCGCCAAGGCCATGCTGGACGGTCAGCTTTGGCTCCCCGAGGTAGCCAAGTCGACCCACTATCACGCCTATTGGGTGCACCCGTCCTGGGTCAATGAAATGAAGAAGACGTACAAATTCGGCGTCCACACCTTCTATCGACCGCGCGCCTGGGGTGACGGCAGTGACGCGCCGAGCTGGGGAACGCCGGCGCGGACCGCGGAAATCTCGGCAGAACTCGCCGTGCAGGCGCGCAGCTCGGCCGAGATGTCAGAATAAGCGTCCGGCACCGCCTGCTCCTCGACCATCATCGGCGCGCTGCAGTTGCCCACATTCTTGAGCCTCGACAGCTACGCGCTGGCATGCCCCTGCCACTTTGCAGGGCTGCATTGCGGCACGAGATTGCGGGTTGGGCTTTCCATGCGAATGCATTAACTTCAACCGGCATTGAGTTGCCGGCGGCTTTGCACCCTCGCTCGCTCGTAGCGATTCTTCTTAATCCGCCTCAACCATCGAGGAATTGCTATGGCCGTGACTGAGGGCGATGTGCGTCTGTTTCGCGCAGTTGCGAGCTGGCGGACGCCGCTGGTGATCGTCGCTTGCGGTTGCGTCATCGCGCTGTTGAGCTTCGGACCTCGCTCGAGTCTCGGTTTTTTCATTCAGCCGATGAGCCGGGAGTTTTCATGGGGCCGCGACGTGTTTGGCCTCGCGCTCGCTCTTCAAAATCTATTGTGGGGACTAGGCCAGCCGGTAGCCGGCGCGATCGCCGATCGGTTCGGTGTTTTGCGTGTGATGTGCATCGGGGCCATCCTTTACGCGGGTGGTCTTCTCGTGATGCGCTACGCGGCGACGCCGCTCTCGCTCGACCTTGGCGCCGGCGTCCTGATCGGCTTCGGCCTGTCCGGCTGCTCGTTCAATCTGGTGCTGTCCGCGTTCAGTAAGTTGCTGCCGCCGGGGCGGCGAGGAGTGGCGCTTGGTCTCGGCACCGCGGCAGGCTCATTCGGTCAGTTCCTGTTCGCGCCGTTCGGCGTAGCGTTGATCGACAATTTCGGCTGGCCAACGGCGTTGCTGGTATTCGCAGCTCTGATGCTGCTGATCATTCCACTCTCGCTCGCGCTTGCCACCCCGGCCGCGACAACGAGAAGCGTGCCGGCTGTCGACCAGCAGTCATTCAAGACGGCTTTGGCGGAAGCGTTCGGTCATCGCTCTTATCTACTGCTCGTGCTCGGCTTTTTCACCTGCGGCTTTCAACTCGCGTTCATCACCGCGCATCTGCCGGCCTATCTGGTCGATCGCGGCATAACTGCTCAAACTGGAGGCTGGGTGATCGCGGCCATCGGCCTGTTCAACATCATTGGCTCGCTAAGCGTCGGCTGGCTGCAAAACCGGTTTCCAAAGCGCTACATCCTCTCGACAATCTATTTCGTCCGAGCGATCTCAATCGTGGCCTTCATCTCTTTCCCGGTCACGACCTTCTCCGTGCTTGCGTTCGGCGCCATTACCGGCCTGACCTGGCTCTCGACGGTGCCGCCGACTTCGGCGCTGGTTGCTCTGATGTTCGGCACGAGGTGGTTTGCGACGCTGTATGGATTTGCCTTTGTCAGTCATCAGGTCGGCGGCTTTCTCGGGGTTTGGCTCGGCGGCATCGTATTCGAGAGCTTCGGATCGTACACGCCGATCTGGTGGCTATCGGTCCTGTTCGGACTGTTGTCGGCGCTGATAAACCTGCCGATCATCGAGGCGCCGGTGATGCGCCCGGTTGCGCAGCCCGTCTAGACCGTTCACAGTTCTGCGAACAAGCAAGCGTCAAGGAGTCTGCGTTGGGAACCTTCAGGGCAATCAGAATCGACAAGGCGGAAAAAGGCACGGCAGCGGCGCTCACCCAGTTCGATGAAGCGGAACTAATGGAGGGCGACGTCACGGTCCGGGTCGAATGGTCCACGCTGAACTATAAGGACGGTCTTGCGCTCACAGGCAGAGCGCCGGTGGTGCGGCGGTTTCCGATGATCGCGGGTATCGATTTTGCTGGCACCGTCGAGCAATCTTCAAACCCGCAATGGAAACCCGGCGACAAGGTGATCTGCGATGGCTGGGGCATGGGGGAAACCCATCTTGGCGCATACGCGGAAAAGGCGCGCGTGAAGGGCGACTGGCTGGTGCGCCTGCCGGATGGCATGACGCCGCGAGAGGCGATGGCGATCGGCACGGCAGGCTACACCGCCATGCTCTCGGTGCTCGCGCTTGAAAAGCACGGTCTCACGCCGAAGCACGGCCCTGTGGTCGTCACCGGCGCCGCAGGTGGCGTGGGCTCGGTCGCAACCGCGGTGCTGTCGAAACTGGGTTATCACGTGATCGCTTCCACGGGCCGCATGTCGGAAGCTGCTTATCTCAGGCAAATTGGCGCGGCCGAGCTGATCGATCGCGCTGAGTTGTCGGGACCTGCCAAGCCCTTGGCTAAAGAGCGCTGGGCGGGCGGCATCGACAGCGTCGGGTCGACCACGCTGGCCAATGTTCTCTCGATGACGAAATACGGCGGGGCCGTTGCCGCCTGCGGGCTTGCCGCCGGCATGGACCTGCCATCCTCCGTAGGGCCGTTCATTTTGCGGGGCGTGTGCCTTCTCGGCATCGAATCTGTGATGTGCCCGATAGAGCAGCGAAAAACCGCCTGGCGTCGGCTCGCCAGCGATCTGGATCGGACAAAACTGGCTGAAATCACTCAAGAAATCGGTCTCGATGATGTTATCAGCACAGGCTCCAAAATCCTGGATGGGCAGGTTCGCGGTAGAATCGTGGTAAAAATTCGCTAAGCTCGTTCAGACTTTACCAACCAACCTGCTCCAATGTTGCCACTGTTGGTATGGTAAGCAGCGGGTAAAGACATCAGGCGTTGCCCGCGCTCAGTAAAGTCGGAGTTACAGCATGCTTGCGCGTTTCGTGTTGGGGGCCTTCACGGCCGGTGCGGTGATCGCGCCCGCAATCGCCGGAATGATGAGTGCCGATGAGGCCCGCAAGTTCGTCGCCGGCAAGGTGTTCGCATTTAGCTGCT
>VAZS01000087.1 GCA_005884855.1 Alphaproteobacteria bacterium
AAGCCTGACGTGAGCGCCTTCTTCGGCGAATGCTTCGGCCGCGGCCGCGCCGATGCCTTTCGATGCGCCTGTGATCAGGACACGTTTGCCGCGCAAATAAAGATCCATGAAATTTCTCGCTGGTTTGGAAAATACCTGGAGAGGTGAGCTGGAACTGTTAGGCCGTCGCCACAGAGCCGGTCAACATTGCAGTGCAGCGTTGCGCCGGAACCAAGTTTGGTCCATTGCATCCGTTTGAACGACCGCTGTCCCGCCGCGGGCAACGCAGAAGGAATCTCTCCATGAGCAATCAGAAAAAGACCTACCGGATTGCGGTTATTCCCGGCGATGGGATCGGCAAGGAAGTGGCGCCCGAAGGGTTGCGGGTGTTGGAGCAGGCGGCGAGAAAACACGGCGTCAGCGTGCATTTCGACCACTTCGATTTCGCCTCCTGGGAGTACTACGAAAAACACGGCGAGATGATGCCGGAGGACTGGAAAGAAAAAATCGGCAAGCATGATGCGATCTATTTCGGCGCGGTCGGCTGGCCCACGAAAATCCCCGATCACGTTTCGCTGTGGGGGTCGCTGATCAAGTTCCGTCGCGAGTTCGATCAATACGTCAATCTTCGCCCGGTGCGGCTGATGCCCGGCGTGCCGTCGCCGCTCGCCAACCGCAAGCCCGGCGATATCGACTTCTGGGTGGTGCGCGAAAACACCGAAGGCGAGTACTCGTCCGTCGGCGGCCGCATGTTTCCCGATACCGAGCGCGAATTCGTCACACAGCAAACCGTGATGACCCGGATCGGGGTCGATCGCATCCTGAAATTCGCGTTCGAACTGGCGCAGTCGCGGCCGAAGAAGCATCTGACCTCGGCGACGAAATCCAACGGAATTTCGATAACGATGCCGTATTGGGATGAGCGCGTGGAGGCGATGGCCAAAAAATATCCCGCTGTGAAGTGGGACAAGTACCACATCGACATTCTCACCGCGAACTTCGTATTGCATCCGGACTGGTTCGACGTGGTCGTCGGCTCCAACCTGTTCGGCGACATCTTGTCCGATCTCGGTCCGGCCTGCACCGGCACCATCGGCATCGCGCCATCGGGCAACATCAACCCGGAAGGTCATTTCCCCTCGGTGTTCGAGCCGGTGCACGGCTCGGCACCTGACATCGCGGGGCAGGGCATTGCGAACCCGATCGGCATGATCTGGTCCGGCGCGATGATGCTGGAACATCTCGGCGAAAAACCCGCGGCGGCGGCGATCGTGTCCGCGATCGAACGCACGCTCGGTGAACGCACGCTACGCACCAAGGATCTCGGCGGCAATGCCGATACGGCCGCTTGCGGCAAAGCCGTGGCGGAGATGGTGGAGTAACGAGGCCATCGGATGCAGCCGCTCTGGTTGTGCAGTCATTGATGCCGCGTGAATCCCTCCCCCTTGTGGGGAGGGTCGGCCGAGCGAAGCAGATTCTCACTCGCCTCGGGAGTGCGGAAAGCCGAATGCGCCGAGAGCGTCACGTTTGGCAGTTTGATCAGCGGATGATCGATCGGCAGCGGCTCGATGTTGAAAACGTCCAGCCCGGCGTGGCGGATGTGGCCGGAATTCAGCGCGTCGATCATGGCGGCTTCGTCCACCAGCGCGCCGCGCGCGGTGTTGACGAGGATCGCCGCTGGCCTCATCGCCGCGATGCGTTGACGTGAGAGAAAGCCGCGGGTCTCCTCGTTCAACAACAGATGCAGCGACACGACATCGCTTTGCGCGAGCAGCTTGTCTATCTCGACGAAACTGACCCCAGCGAAACTCTTCGGCGTCCGGTTCCAGGCGAGCACGCGCATGCCGCTGCCAAGCGCGATGCGCGCGACTTCCGCGGCGATGCCGCCGAAACCGATCAGGCCCAGCGTCTTACCGGTCAACTGCATGCCATCCTCCCGCAGCCAGTTGCCCGCCCGCATCTCGCGGTCCATTCGCGCGATACCGCGCGCGGCAGCCCACATCAGCGCGATCGCGGATTCGGCGACAGCCGTGTCGCCATATCCGCGGATCAGGTGAACGGCGATCCCGAGCTGATCGAGTTCTTCGGGGTTCATGTAGCTACGCGCGCCGGTGCCCAGAAACACCACGTGCTTGAGACCGGCGCACTTGCGGGCGATCTCGGTCGGGAGTGCGGTGTGATCGACCACGGCGATACCGGCACCGTCGAGCACGCGGGGCAACTGATCCGGGGTGACGTCTGGGTCGCGATGAATGCGGATCTCCGGATCATCAGGTTTTGCCAGCCGTTCGAAAATGACCGCCAACGCTTCGTTGGCATCGACAAAAACTCCGCGCACCCCAATTTCTCCGTTTGCTAAGAAGCCACCCCGGCGAGCGCGAGCACGGTATGCATCAGCGCGTTGGCGCCGGCGGTGCAGTCGGCTTGCGTCGCGTCCTCCAGCTCGTTGTGGCTGACACCATCCTTGCAGGGAACAAAGATCATTGCCGATGGCACGACATTGGCAAGGTTGCAGGCATCATGCCCGGCGCCGGAGGTGATGCGGCGGTGGCTATAGCCGAGTGCCTTGGTGGCGTTCTCGACTGCGTCGACGAGTTTGGCGTTGAAGATCGTTGGCGGTTTGCGCCAGATCGCCTCGAACGCAATCTCGACCTTGCGCCGCTCGGCAATCTCGGCGATCGCGCCACGCAAATCCTTGTCGATCGCATCGAGCGTTTCGGACTCCGGGCTGCGGATATCGGCGGTGAACGCGATCTCGCCGGGAATGACGTTGCGGGACGGTGCCGCAATCACGGCTTCGCCCACTGTGCCGACCGCGTTCGGACCATGGGCCTTGGCGACACGTTCGACCGCCAGCACGAATTCAGATAACGCCGCCAGCGCGTCGCGGCGAAGCGGCATCGGGGTGGTGCCGGCGTGACTTTCGAAGCCGGTGATCTTGCCGTCATACCAGACGATGCCCTGGCCGCGGTCGACCACGCCGATGGTCTTGTTCTCGGCTTCCAGCAGCGGTCCCTGCTCGATATGCAGTTCGACAAACGCGCCGAGCTTTCGCGCCCCGACCGACTCGTCGCCGCGATAGTCGATGCTGTCGAGCGCTTCGCCGACGCTGACGCCCGCTGCATCGGTTCGAGCGAGGATGTTTTCGGTGGTGTAATCGCCGGCGTAAGCGGCGGAAGCCATGGTCGCCGGTGCGAAACGAGAACCTTCCTCATTGGTCCAGTTGACGATGCAGATCGGGGTTTCGGTTTCGATTCCGGCGTCGTTGAGCGTCCGGACGACCTCGAGCGCGGCCAGCGTGCCGAGCACGCCGTCATACTTGCCGCCGGTCGGCTGGGTATCGAGGTGGGAGCCGAGTCCGACCGGGGGCTTCGACATATCGCGGCCCTTGCGCAGCCCGAACATCGATCCCAGAGCATCGACATGGACCTCGAGGCCTGCGGCCTCGCACGCACTTCGGAACCAGTCGCGCACCTGCTTGTCCTCGGGGCCGAGCGTCAGGCGCCGCACGCCTCCCTTGGCCGTGGCGCCGAATTTTGCGGTTTCGTGAATAGTGTCCCAGAGGCGGCCGGAATCGATTTGCAGATTGGATGCGGGTTTTCTCATTTGGCCTGCCGGAAGAAGCTGAAGGTGCATAACATGGTCCTGCATGGTAGAACTACCCTGCACATTCTGTCGAGGCACGGAGCTATCGATGATTTTCGGTCTGGCGAAGAAAGACAAAAGCGCGGAACGGGAGATGTTGCCGAGCCTGCAGGCGCGGCTGGCTTGCCGCGCCGGAATGGCCAGCAGCACGGCTGGCATCGCCAATGGTTTTGTTCAGGGCAATCTTGCGATCTTGCCGGAGAAGCTCGCAGCGTCGTTTCACAGGTTTTGTCAGCTCAACCCGAAGCCGTGTCCGGTGATCGGCATGTCCGACGTCGGAAACCCGCACATCCCTTCGCTCGGGGCCGATCTCGACATTCGTACCGATCTGCCGCGCTATCGTGTCTGGCGCGACGGCGAGGTGGTGGAAGAACCGACCGATATCAGGGAGCACTGGCGCGACGACCTGGTTGCGTTTGTGCTTGGATGTTCGTTCTCGTTCGAGGAGGCGCTGATGGCGGACGATTTGCCGATCCGCCACATCGAGCGCAACGTTCGGGTACCAATGTATCGCACCAATATCGCCTGCGCGCCTTCCGGGCCGTTCGCCGGTCCCATGGTAGTATCGATGCGGCCGTTCAAGCCGGCGGACGCGATCCGCGCGGTGCAAATCACCTCGCGATTTCCCTCGGTGCACGGCGCGCCGATCCATCTCGGCCATCCGCATTCGATCGGGATCAAGGATATCTCAAAGCCTGATTACGGCGATCCGGTGCCGGTCGAAGCCGACGAGATACCGGTGTTCTGGGCGTGCGGCGTGACACCGCAATCGGTGATAGCCGCAGCGAAGCTGCCGTTTGCGATCACGCACGCGCCCGGGTTGATGCTGGTGACGGACATGAAGAACAAGCAGCTCGCGGTGCTTTGAGCTTAAAAGCGGTGGTCTGAGCGTAAATTTATCTCGGGTGGCTTGTCATTCCGGGGCGCGCGGCCAGCGCGAACCCGGAATCTCCTCAGATAACTTCTGGATTCCGGGTTCGACGCTGCGCGTCGCCCCGGAATGACGCCGCGGCAGGCTTCTCTAATCCTGCCCATGCTCCGGCAATCCCAATCCGAAGCTCCTCGACAAATCCGCTATCTGCGCCGGCGTCAGATAACGCGGGTTCATGCCGCGCCAACCGCCGGATCGCCCGGCCGATAATACGGCACCAGGGCGGTTAAACCGCATTTCATCAGGTAGTATGCCGTCATCGGCGGCAGCGCCGCGCGCGGGTCGATTTCGGGCAGCATCGAAAGCGCCACCGAATGCGTCGAATGCAGATGCACCACCGCGCGCGCGGTACGGCGCGTCTGGTAGAGCGCGGTATGCAGCGGTACTTCCTTGGTCGGCGCGTCGCCCGAGGAAAGCCGCCCGTCGGCGTCGAGCCGCGACAGCCGAGCTGGGTCGAGCCAACCGAGCGAGGCGTTTGTCGGGGTCACCAGCCAGCCGCCGTCGTCAAGTCTGACGCTAATGTTGCCTGAGGAGCCCGGTGTCAGGCCGCGCTCGAATAACGAGCGGCCCAGGCGACAGATTTCCTCACGGACCTTTGTTTCGGTCATGGCTGCTTCCTCGTTGTTGCGTTGTCTCATGCTTTGGCAGCGCGGCCAAGCCGTGATACCCAAAGGCAAAGCCGTTGCCGAATTCCGGCTGTGAGGAAGCTTCCAAGGAATTGCCGAGATGTCTCAATCCGTGAAACCGCGCGTTGCCGTCATAGGACTGGGCTCGATGGGTTTCGGCATGGCGAGCTCGCTGCGGCGGGCGGGCTTTGAAGTGACCGGTTGCGATGTCTCTGCCGACGCGGTCGCGAGGTTTGTGAAGGACGGCGGCAGCGGCGCCAACACGCCGGCAGAGGCCGCAAAGCGCGCCGACGTCGTCGTCAGCGTGGTCGTCAACGCCGCACAGACCGAAACCATT
The DNA here is from genome assembly GCA_005884855.1 of Alphaproteobacteria bacterium. Lineage (GTDB taxonomy): Bacteria > Pseudomonadota > Alphaproteobacteria > Rhizobiales > Xanthobacteraceae > Bradyrhizobium. The sequence continues at coordinate 5,519 of VAZS01000087.1, forward strand.
CTGTTCGGAGCGGACGGCGCCGCCGAAACCATGGCAAAGGACGCCGTATTCGTCTCCTCCGCAACCATGGACCCGGATGTCGCGCGCCGGCTGGCGAAACCACTGGAAGCAAGCGGACGGCATTATCTCGACGCTCCAATGCGACGCCGCAGGCGAGGGTGCCGCGTTCAAGATGATCAACCAATTGCTCGCCGGGGTGCATATCGCGGCGGCGTCGGAAGCCATCGCATTCGCCGCCAAGCAAGGTCTCGACATACGCAAGGTCTATGAGGTTATCACCGCGTCCGCCGGCAATTCCTGGATGTTCGAGAACCGCATGCCGCACGTGCTTGAGGGCGACTACAGCCCACGCAGTGCGGTCGAGATTTTCGTAAAGGATCTCGGCATCATCCAGGACATGGCGCGCACAGCAAAATTTCCGGTGCCGGTGGCTGCGGCGGCGCTACAGATGTTTTTAATGACGGCAGCATCCGGCATGGGCCGCGACGACGACGCTTCGGTGGCGCGAATGTATGCCCGCGTCACCGGCACGCAGTTGCCGGGCGAGCCGAAATAGCGGGAAGTAGACAAGAGGAAACGGATGCCGCGCTTCGCCGCAAATCTCAGCATGATGTTCAACGAGGTGGCGTTTCTCGATCGCTTCGACGCAGCCGCAAGCGCTGGATTCACGGCCGTGGAATTCCTGTTCCCCTATGATCATCCGCGCTGCCTTACGTGCAGGCGACCGGCGTCAAGCGCGTGCATCTGATGGCTGGAATTGCCAGCCGCGGCGATCCCAAGGCCGTCGCCGCGTTTCGCAAATCAGTGGCATGGACTGCCGAGTTCTTTGGCCCGCACGGCCTCGATGTCGTGATCGAGCCGATCAATGCTCGCAACGTGCCCAGCTACTTCCTCAACGATTTCGCGTTCGCCCGCGACGTGATCGCCGAGTTGATGCTTCCTAATCTCAAACTTCAGTTCGACATCTATCACTGCCAGATCATTCATGGCGACGTCACCATGCGGCTGCGCGAGATGATGCCCATCATCGGTCACATCCAGATCGCCAGTATTCCCTCGCGCAACGAACCTGACGGCGAGGAATTGAATTATCCGTTCCTGTTCGGCGAACTCGACAGGCTGGGCTATGGCGGTTTTGTCGGCTGCGAATATAATCCGCGCGGCAACACCGTCGACGGCCTCGGCTGGTTCAAGCGCTATGCCGGAGTAAAACCGTGACGCTGGCGCTGGGCTGCATTGCCGACGACTATACCGGCGCGTCCGATCTCGCCAATACTTTGACTCGCTGTGGCCTGCGCACGGTTCAGACGATCGGCGTACCCTCGAACGATCTTGCGCTGCCCGATGTTGACGCCGTGGTGGTGTCGCTGAAGAGCCGGTCGATCGAAGCCAGTTTGGCCGTCTCGCGATCCCGCGCGGCCGAAAAATGGTTGCGTGGCCGCGGTGCAGCACACGTGCTGTTCAAGATTTGCTCGACGTTCGATTCTACCGATGATGGCAATATCGGCCCGGTGATGGATGCATTACGCGCCGATGCCGGCGATGCGATCGTGCTGGTAACACCCGCTTTTCCGGAGACCGGCCGCACCGTCTATCAGGGTAACCTGTTCGTCGGCTCGGTGCCGCTCAATGAAAGCCCGCTGCGAGATCATCCGCTCAATCCGATGCACGATTCCAACCTGGTGCGCGTGTTGGCGCGCCAGAGCAAAACCAGGATCGGGCTCGTCGCTCTCGCCGACATCGCGCGAGGTCCCGATGCCGTCCGCGCGCGCCTGGCTGATCTGTCAAAACAAGGTTTCGGCGCGGCAATCGCGGACGCGGTGTTCGATGGCGACCTGGAGACCATCGGCGCGGTGGCGCTGGACCATCGCCTCTCGGTTGGCGCATCCGGGGTTGGGCTCGGGCTGGCCCGTGCACTGGTCGCCTCGGGCCGGGTCAAACCGAATGCGTCGGACGCGATCTCCGAGGCGCCGGTGGGCGGACCGGCGGCCTGCCTCGCCGGCAGTTGTTCGCAAGCTACGCTGCAGCAGATCGCACGCGCCGAAGAGGCGATGCCGGTGCTGCATCTCGAAGCCGACAAGGCGGTCGCAGGCAAGGATGAGGCCCGGCGCGCTCTCGCCTGGGCCAAGGATCGGCTCAAGCAGAGCCCAATCCTGATCGCCAGCAGTTCGACGCCGGAGCAGGTTGCGGCTTTGCAGGCCCGCCATGGCCGCGATGCCGCAGGGCATGCGATCGAGCAGGCGATGGCCGATATTGCCGAGGGGCTGGTCCAGGCAGGCGTGCGGCGGCTGGTGGTCGCCGGCGGCGAAACTTCCGGCGCCGTGGTCGATCGCTTGGCCATTCCCGGATTTCTGGTGGGGGCGGAGATCGCCGCTGGGGTGCCGGTGTTGCGGGCCGTCGGGGCCAGCCACGGCCCCATGCTGCTGGCGCTGAAGTCCGGAAATTTCGGCGGCCCGGAATTTTTCTCCGATGCCCTCAAGTTGATGCGCTGACCGACGAAGCCCGCGGCAATCGCGCGCGGAACCCTGCCCGGCGGCAGACATTGCCTCTTCTAAAGATCACGGGGAGCAAGGCATGAATTTGGCTCGTCTGGCCTTTCTGGCATTCGTGGCGGGGCTTGGCTTCTTGATCCTTTTCATCGCCGACCGGGAGAGGGAAGCGGGCGTGGAAAGGCTTTCCAATTACAAGATTGCGCCACGATCGGCGCCTGAGGCGGACCGCAGCGTCAAACCGGTCAGTACGCCGGCGCCACCGACGCGCACCGATCGATAGGGCGGAAGCCCGGTCGGCGCGCGGCATCTCTCGGTCATGGCGGAAGAGAGGCGAGGTAGATGGCCGGAGTGGCAAAGTCCGCCGACTGATTTCTGATAAAGATATCTCCAGCGAGTAACATGCCGGCCGCGAACCCTATCGCTAACATCGCACTTGCTAACTGAGAGTGTTCGCTCATTGGCTCGCCAGCCACCTCTATCAAAGTCACAACCAGACAACGTCAGCCGGGGAACTAAGTTCCCGCTGCGAGGCAGCGCGCAGCGCTAGTGCCCGCGATGTCTTCCATCGCGGGCGTGAATTGAGTAGTCCGCTTCTATGATTTAGCTTCTGCAGCGCC
>VAZS01000395.1 GCA_005884855.1 Alphaproteobacteria bacterium
AATCCTCCACCACCCGGCCCGCAAAGATGATCCCTTGCACGGGGTCATCAGGATCGACAAACACGCCAGCGTCGCCGATGCAGTAAAAGCCTTCGTCGTCGAATGCCGCCCTGGTGAGATCGGGCTGGCCGAAATAGCCGGGCGTGACGTTGACGCCGCGCAGGCGCAATTCATATTTCGATCCGACCGGCACCATCTTCAACTCGACGCCGGGAAACGGCAGCCCGATCAGCCCGACCCGCTCGGTATCCCAATAAGTTCCGGTCGAAGTCGGTGCGGTCTCGGTCGAGCCCCAGCCGGTGTAGAACACGATGCGCTCGCCGGTGGCGCGCACCGCCAAGGCCTGCATCCGCTCATAGAGATCGTCGGGCAGACGCGCGCCGCCATAGGCCATCAGCCCCAAATTCCTGAAGAAGCTGCGGCACAGGGCGTCGTCCTTTTCCATCGCTGCGGCAAGCGCGGCATAGCCTGCCGGCACGTTAGCGTAATAGGTCGGCGAGATCTCATGCAGGTTACGCAGCGTCTCTTCGATCATGCCCGGCACCGGCCGCCCGTCGTCGATGTAGAGCGTGCCGCCTTCGGTCAGCACCGGATTGAACAGCGCATTGCCGCCCATGGTATGATTCCAGGGCATCCAGTCGAGGTAAGTCGCCTGCGGCGCGTTCGGATCACGCGGCCGCACCTGCATTATCATCGCGGCATTGGCGCACATCATGCGTTGCGTGTTGATGACCGCCTTGGGCATCCCGGTTGAACCCGACGTGAACAGCAGCTTGCCCACCGTATCCGGGGTGATTGCTGCAACGGATTGCTCGACCTCGTTGGTCACGGGCGTTGCCGCAAGCTGCGCGAATGCCACGCTCTGGATGTCTTCGCACCCTCGCGTGACATGGACGACGGTTACGCCCTCGAGATCGAGCGCCTTCAACGCCTTCTCGAAAGCCGGCCCGTCCTGCACCATCACCACGGCTGGCTTGATCAGGCTGAACAGGTATTTCAGCTTGACGTGGTCGTGGCTCATCAACGAATACGCCGGCGATACCGGGGCTGCCGGAAGCCGCCCTTGCATCGCCGCCAGAGTCATCAAGGCGTGCTCGATGGAATTGCCGGAAAGGATCGCAACCGGGCTGCCTGGATTCAGCTTCAGATCGAGAAGGGCTTGCGTCAACGCGTCGACGGTGCGCTTGGCTTGTCCGTAAGACACCTTGCGCCATTGCCGGTCATCGCCAGCGCGCTGCGCTAGCCAGATTCGCTCTGGCGTCTCACTGGCCCATTTCGCCAACGAGGCCGGGATGTGCCGATCATAAGGCCTTAACGGAATCCGCGACTTCAGGATGAGGACGCCGTCCGGCCGCCGCTCGATCGCGATATCGCGATCGAGCCATTCGATTTTGCGAAAAGCCGGCTTGGTCAAAATCGCGGCTGCACTCCCACTCATGTCGTCTCCAACGTTCGACTCTCTTCCAGTCTCTTGCGGACCTTGTTCACGCGGTCTTATCGACTGATATAGACCGGCTTTCGTTTCTCGAGAAAGGCCCTGATGCCTTCACTGAAATCTTCCGATCTGCTGCACAACACCTGATTGCGGTCTTCCATGGCAATCACGGCCTCAAGCGAGCCGGCATCGGTACTGATGTTGAGGCATTCTTTCGACAGCCGCAGTGCAACTGGCGAGGCCGCCATCATCGCATCGATGTAGGGCGCGGCGGCGGCATCGAGCTCGCCCTCATCAACGACCTCGGAAACCAAACCGACCGCCAGCCCCCGCTCGGCGTTTATAAAACGTCCCGTCAGGATCAACTCGGAAGCGACGGACACCCCGACCAGCCGCGGCAGAAAATAGCTGGTGCCGATATCGCAGCCGCCGACCCCAAGCTTGATGAAGGCGCAGTTCATCCGCGCCGACTTGCTGGCGATGCGGATGTCGGCCGCGAGCGCCAATGCAAAACCGCCGCCCGCTGCGGCACCCTGAACCAGCGCGACGATCGGCTGCGGGCATCGCCGCATCGACATCACGATTTCGGCGATCCGCCGCTGTGAATCCAGCGAGTCCGTTACGCCGGGGAGCTCCTGCTGCCCTGCGCGCCGCGCCATCGCGTGCTTGAGGTCGAGCCCGGCGCAGAACGAAGATCCCGCGCCCTTCAGCACCACCACGCGTGTGCTGCGGTTGCGCCGCAGCCCTTCGAAGTAGGAGTTGAGCGCATCTATCAGGCCGGGATCGAGCGCGTTGAGGCTGTCCGGGCGATTGAGCGTCACCCGGTCGACCCCGTCTTGGTGTTCGATCAGCAGCGGCTTGGTCACGCGGCTCTCCCTATATTGTCGTCGTTCGCGGACGACGACAGCGTCTAACGTGGCGCCATCCGGATCGCGCCGTCGAGCCGGATCGTCTCCCCGTTCAGCATCGGGTTTTCCACGATGTGGACCGCGAGGTTGCCGTATTCGGAGGCGTCGCCCAGCCGCGCCGGATGCGGTACCTGCGCGCCCAGGCTCTTGCGCGCCTCCTCGTTCAAACCCATCAGCAGCGGAGTCAGGAACAGGCCCGGCGCGATGGTGTTGACGCGAATCTTGAGGCTGGCGAGATCGCGTGCGGCGGGCAGGGTGAGGCCAACAATGCCGCCCTTTGAGGCCGAGTACGCGATCTGTCCGATCTGGCCTTCATAGGCCGCGACGCTCGCGGTGTTGATGATGGCGCCACGCTCTTCGCCGACCGGCGCTTCGGTTGCGAGCCGCTCCGCAAACAAGCGCAGCACGTTGAACGTGCCAATCAGATTGACGTTGATGATGCGGACGAATTTTGCGAGCGGGTAGACCCCATCCTTGCCGACCGTGCGCTGCGATCCGCCGATGCCGGCGCAGTTCACCAATACCCGGGCGACGCCATGCGCAGCCTCGCCCTTGGCGATCGCCGCCTTGACCTGCTCCTCGTCGGTGACGTCGGCCACCACCGCGACACCTTTCACCTCGGCGGCGACCTTTTCCGCATTCTCCTTGCTTTGATCGAGCACGGCGATCTTTGCGCCCTTGGCGGCCATCGCGCGCGCGGTGGCGGCGCCGAGGCCGGAGCCACCGCCAGTGATGAGAACCGCAACATCTTTCAACTGCATCGGTAAAACCTTTCCTTGAGCGTTTCTTCTGGTTTGAAATCTCTAAACTCGAATAGTCATCCGGACATAGCGACCGCGTCTTCCGTGTTCGCCGTCAGCATGCCCGCGCAAATCAGCGCTTCCATGTGATGGATGTACTGGCGGCAGACCTCGTCGGTCACCGGCCCAACGCCAGTCACGCGCGACATCGCGTGCCGTCCGAAAAACAGATGATCGCAGGCGCCGATCAGGCTGGTGTAAAACAGCACCGGGTCGATGTCGCGGAACTCGCCGGCCTTGATGCCTTCCGCGAGCAGGCGACGGTGAAATTCCAGCAACGGCGCGACAAAGAACTTTGACACTTCATCGGCAGCCTCGGCGCTGCTTTCGTGCAGCAAATAATGGATCAGCCGGTTCATATAGGGGAACTGCTGGTAGGCGCGGATGATGCCGGCGATGTGCAGCCTCAGTTTCGCCGTCGGCGTAATCGGCTGGGCCAACAGGTGCTCGATCTGCGACATCTCGGTCGCGGCGTCCCGCGCCAACAGCGCCAGCAGCAAACCATCCTTGTTGCCGAAGTGATATTTCACCAAAGCCGCGTTGACGCCGGATTTCTGCGCGATATCGCTCAGCGACACCTCGATCGAGGATCGCTCGATCATCAGTTCGCTTGCCGCGACAAGCAGTTTCTCGGCGGTGGAATTCTTCCCGCTGGGAAGTTTCGCCGGTACGATGGTGTTCAACTGTGATCCCATGGCGCGCCTGTCGCAAGATGCGGGCGCAGATAACCCGATGCGAGCGCCGCACTCAAGAGTTAATTGATTGATTGACTAAATCCTGCCGTGCCTCTTAAATCCGGCCCATCATTAAAAACAGCACCCCACAACAATCAGGGAGAACAGTCATGGCCGAGGCATATATCGTCGCCGCTGCACGCACCGCGGGCGGCCGCAAGGGAGGACGCCTCGCCGGCTGGCATCCGGCGGATCTAGCCGGTTCCGTATTGAACGCATTGATTGAGCGCTCCGGCGCCGCGCCCGACCAGATCGAAGACGTGATCATGGGATGCGTGATGCAAGCCGGCGAACAGTCCAACAACGTCGCTCGCAACGCCATCATGGCTTCAAAACTGCCGGAGAGCGTGCCGGGAACATCGATCGACCGGCAGTGCGGTTCGTCGCAACAGGCGCTGCATTTCGCCGCACAAGCGGTGATGTCCGGCAGCATGGATTGCGTGATCGCCGCCGGTGTCGAATCGATGACGCGCGTGCCGATGGGCCTTGCATCGCAATTGCCGGCCAAGAATGGCTTCGGCACTTACAAGAGCCCGAACATCGAAAAGCGCTATCCCAACATCGTATTCAGCCAGTTCACCGGCGCCGAGATGATGGCGGAAAAATATGGCCTCTCGAGGAACGACCTGGACGAATATTCCTACAACAGCCATCAGCGCGCGATTGCCGCAACCCAGGCCGGCAAATTCAAGGACGAGATCATTCCGCTGCAGATCACGCGCGCCGATGGTTCGACCGACACCCACCACGTCGACGAAGGCATCCGCTTCGACGTCAGCCTTGATGGCATCAAGGGCGTCAAACTGATCGCGGAAAACGGCAAGCTCACCGCTGCGAGTTCCAGCCAGATCTGCGACGGCGCCTCCGGCGTGGTTGTCGTCAATGAAAAGGGCCTGAAGTCGCTCGGCGTCAAGCCGATGGCACGGATCCATCACATGACCATGATGGGCGGGGACCCCGTGATCATGCTGGATGCGCCCTTGCATGCGACCGAGCGCGCGCTGAAAAAGGCCGGCATGTCGATCGACGACATCGACCTGTTCGAAGTGAACGAGGCTTTCGCGTCGGTGCCGACGGCGTGGCTGAAGACCACCGGCGCCGATCCCGCGCGGCTTAATGTGAACGGCGGCGCGATTGCGCTCGGCCATCCGCTCGGCGGCTCCGGCACCAAGCTGATGACGACCCTGATCAACGCGCTCAAACAGCGCAACAAGCGGTACGGACTGCAGACCATGTGCGAAGGCGGCGGCATGGCCAATGTAACGATCGTGGAGCGGCTGTAAGTTTTACACTAGGTCCTCATCCCGGCGAGCGAGCGAAGGCAATCCCGAGCCGGGACCGATAACCACAGCCGGAAGAGTTAGCGCGAGACAACTCACTCCGCGCAACTCCATCAGGTTGCCGGCGATGGGTCGCTGCCTTCGCGGGAAACGGCGCCGATTTTTTCCGAATGAATTGCGCTCGAGGAGCTCTATGACCCATCCGTCGATCCACGCCCGCACCCAGCCAAACAAAATAGCCTATCAGATGGCGGGCAGTAGTAAGGCCATCAGCTATCGCGAGCTCGACGAATTGTCGAACCAGGGCGCGCATTTATTCCGTTCGCTCGGCCTGAAGGCCGGCGATCATATCGCGTTCCTGATCGAGAACCGGCTGGCGTTTATGGAGATCTGCTGGGCAGCGCAACGCAGCGGATTGTATTACACAGCGATCAGCCGCTATCTCACGCAGGACGAAATCGCCTACATCGTCAAGGATTGCGGCGCGCGCGTTGTCATCACCTCCCCGAAATGCGCCGAGCAGATCAAGGGGCTCGTCTCGGACGCGCCCGGGGCGCCGCTGTTCTACATAATCGACGAGCCGCTGCCCGGCTTCCGTTCGTGGGACAAGGAGGCGATCGCGCAGCCGACCACGCCGATCGCTGACGAAGAGGCCGGCTACGACATGCTATATTCGTCGGGCACCACCGGCCGGCCCAAAGGCATCAAGCGGGAATCCGAGCACAATCCAATCGATCGGCCCAATCCGTTCCTCAGGATTCTCTGCGCGGATATGTGCGGCATGAACGCCGACAGCATCTATCTGTCACCGGCGCCGCTGTATCACGCGGCGCCTCTGCGCTTCAACATGATGGCGATCACCTTGGGAGGCACCTCGATCATCATGGAATCGTTTGACGCCGAAGAATTCCTGAAATTGGTCGAGAAGCACAAGGTCACCCAGTCGCAACTGGTGCCGACCATGTTCGTGCGCATGCTGAAGCTGCCGGAAGAAGTCCGCAACCGCTACGACGTCTCATCGCTGAAGGGCGCGATCCACGCTGCCGCGCCCTGCCCGATCGAGGTCAAGGCCAAGATGATCGAATGGTGGGGCCCGATCCTGATCGAGTATTACGCCGGCTCCGAAGGCAACGGCGTCACGGTCTCGACCTCCCAGCAATGGCTGAGCCACCGCGGCACGGTCGGCCGTGCTGTGGTAGGGAAGATCAAAATTCTCGACGAGAACGATCAGGAGCTGCCGGTCGGACAGATCGGCACGGTGTATTTTGCTGACGCGCCAGTGTTCTCCTATCACAACGATCCCGAGAAGACCAAGCGCGCCTACAACGCCAAGGGCTGGTCGACGCTCGGCGACGTCGGCTACATCGACGACGAGGGCTATCTCTATCTGACCGATCGCAAGTCCTACATGATCATTTCAGGCGGTGTGAACATCTATCCGCAGGAGACCGAGGACGTGCTGATCACGCATCCCGATGTTGCCGATGTCGCGGTGTTCGGAGTGCCCAACGAAGAAATGGGCGAAGAGGTCAAGGCCGTGGTGCAGCCGCACGACGCGGCGAAAGCCGGCAAGGAGCTGGAAGCCGAGCTGATTTTATTCTGCCGCAAGCATCTCTCACCAATCAAATGCCCAAAGAGCATCGACTTCGAGCCGGAATTGCCGCGCACGCCCACAGGCAAGCTGGTGAAGCGGCACCTGCGCGACCGCTACTGGCCGAAGACGGCGGTGCCGGCGCACGGCGCATGAGTAACACGAGCAGCCTGCCCGATATCCCGCTCCCTAGCGGCATTCGCTCGCGTTTTGTCGAAGACATTAACGGGCTGCGGATGCATGTGCTGGAGGCCGGATACGAGACGCGCGGGCGAGCTTGCGTGTTGCTGCTGCATGGTTTTCCCGAACTGGCCTTTAGCTGGCGCAAGGTGATGCCGGCGCTTGCCGACGCCGGTTATCACGTGATCGCGCCGGACCAGCGCGGTTATGGGCGCACCACCGGTTGGGACGCGAGTTACGATGGCGACCTCAATTCGTTCCGGCTGCTCAATCTGGTGCGCGACGCGCTCGGCCTGGTTTCGGCGTTTGGCTACCGCAGCATCGACGCGGTGGTCGGACACGATTTCGGCAGTTCAGTTGCGGCATGGTGCGCGCTGGTGCGGCCGGACGTGTTTCGATCTGTCGCGCTGATGAGCGCGCCGTTCGCAGGCCCGCCGCCGTTGCCGTTCGATACGGCGGATGCGCCGCCGAGGCCAAAGCGTGACGATCCCGTGCATCGGGAACTCGCGGCGCTGCCGCGTCCGCGCAAACACTACCAATGGTATTATTCGACGCGCGAGGCCAACGTGGACATGCACCGCGCGCCGCAAGGCGTGCACGATTTCCTCCGCGCCTATTACCATCACAAAAGCGCGGACTGGAAAGACAACAAGCCTTATCCTCTCCAGGGTTGGACCGCGGGCGAACTGGCGAAGTTGCCGACCTACTACGTGATGGATCTGGCCAAGAACATGGCCGAGACCGTCGCGCAGGAAATGCCGTCGGCCGAAGC
>VAZS01000396.1 GCA_005884855.1 Alphaproteobacteria bacterium
AAGGCGCAATTCGTCCGCATCACTGGCGCTGGCCTGCGCGAGAGCCACGTCCACGACGTGACCATTACCAGAGAAAGCCCGAATTACCCCGGCGGGGTGTAACTCCGGGCCAAATTGCCGCCCACACCTAAACGCGGTATTATTGCGCAGATCGTCGCGCGACGCCCAAACACGCGCCCGAAGTCTTTTGGAATTATTCAACAACGGTTCAAAATAGAAGTTGGTTACTATGGTCGATTGGTCGGACGACAGGATTGCCGCGCTCTCAGATCAGGATCTGAAGAATTTGCTCGTCAACGCGGAGCGAAAATCCGTGGCTGCGGTCATTGCGCAATGCAAGGCCGAGATGGAAAAGCGCGATGCCGCAAAGCCGCGCAAGCCGGCGAAACCGCGGACCGAGCTGAAGGAATTCGAGCACGACATGTCCGGTCAGCTTGCCGCGGTCGGTAAAGAGATGGCGGAGAAATACGACCTTTCGGAAGAGACCGCCAAAGCAAAGTCGGCGGGCGTGAAGGGATTTCGATCCCACAAGCTTCTGGATGCCAAGGGCTTTGCAAAGCTCGGCGGACATCAGCGAGATGGCACCGTCGCGGTCGATCGCTATATCTCGTACCGGCGTGGCAACGATATCGTGACGCTTGGGGTCTGGCTGCTAAAGGATGCGCCGCTCGAGGACCATGAGTTTCATGTCAGCGCCCCGGCCGGCATGATTGAAGGCGGCAAGGCTTTCTCTGAAGTGCGCTCTGGGGTTTCTGAAAAGGACTTGCAGGAGACCCGTCAGATACGGGCCTTCAAGGATCTGCCGAGCGCGGCTGCGGCGTTTGACCAGGCGCTGGCGAAAATCACGGCCTAGCGCGGACCAACCTCGTCATCTCGCTCCGCTCCTCGCAAAGACGCGAATAGCAATCGGAGGAAATCCAATGTCTCAATCAGCAAAACGCGTCGTGCTGGTCTCTCGTCCGGTCGGTGAACCTAAACCGTCGGATTTTCGCATCGAGGATGCCACGGTACCTACTCCGGGCCAGGGTGAGGTTCTCCTGCGTACCATCTGGCTGTCGCTTGATCCCTATATGCGCGGCCGCATGAGCGAGGGCCCATCCTATGCGGCGCCGGTGCCGATCGGCGGGGTGATGGAAGGCGGTACGGCGTGCGAGGTCATGGATTCGAAAAATCCCGGCTTCGCCAAGGGTGACATCGTACTCGCACGAGCAGGCTGGCAGACGCACGCGGTTTCCGACGGCAAGGGACTGACCAAGATCGACCCGAAACTCGGTCCGGTTTCGACCGCGGTCGGCGTGCTCGGCATGCCCGGCATGACGGCCTACACGGGCCTTTTGGATATCGGCAAGCCGCAGCCCGGTGAAACCGTCGTGGTTGCGGCGGCATCCGGCGCGGTCGGCTCGGCGGTCGGGCAGATCGCTCAAATCAAGGGAGCACGCGCGGTCGGGATAGCGGGCGGCAAGGACAAATGCGACTATGTCAAACGTGAACTCGGGTTCGATGAGTGCGTCGATCATCGTGATCCCAATTTGGCATCGCGACTGAAGGAAGCCTGTCCGAAAGGCATCGATGTCTATTTCGAGAACGTCGGCGGCGCCGTGTTCGAGGCCGTCTATCCGCTGCTCAACGCATTCGCGCGCATACCTGTTTGCGGCCTGATCGCGCAATATAACGAGACCGAAGCTTCGGTGCCGAAATGGGCGTCATCGCTGATGCGCAACGTGCTCACCAAGCGCCTGACTATCCGCGGCTTTATCGTCAGCGATTTCGCCTCGCGTCATGCTGATTTTTTGCGCGACATGTCGCAATGGGTGCGCGAGGGCAAGGTCAAACATCGCGAATTCGTCACCGAGGGTCTCGACAGCGCGCCGGCCGCGTTCATCGGGCTTCTCAAGGGCGCCAATTTCGGTAAGCAACTGGTGAGGGTCGGACCGGACAAGGCGTGAGCCGCCGAGCCAAACGCCCCCTCCCGACCGGAACCGGAGGTGGAAACACTGTCATTACAATTCGACGCATCCCGTTGCGCCTGCGCTAACCAGGCTGTTTTACGCGGCCTCAAGACCTGCGGACTACAAGAAGCAATCAGACTCTCTCTTGCAGGTTAGTAAAAATGCGCACCATTGCAGCTGTGTTGCTCTTCGTTACGACCGGTATCGCGACTGCGTCGGCTCAGCAGCAAGGTTCGTGGTCGATGGACCACGGACACGCAGCCGACGCCGCGGCAGCGGCGAAGTCGGCGGCTGCTGCCGCGAGAGCCAAGGAAGCGGCCATAGCCGCCGGACTTCCGCTTAGCCCGAGCCAATCGACCAATTTTACCGTGAACGGCGATAACGTGCTGCGTGCCGCTTCGCCGCTTACTCCGGAGCAGCAGAAGGCCGAAGCCGATGGCCGCGAGGCCTGGCAAGCGCGTTGCCGTCCGACCGTTATCGAGGACCGCGACGGACTTCGCCGGACGAAGTATGCCGAGCCCGACTGCGACCTCTCCCGCTTCAATACGGCCGGAAAGTAGCCAGGGTCGTCATACCCGCGAAAGCGGTATCCCCGCGTGAGCGCACTAGCGCTCATCGTCACGCCGCCTCTTTCCAGTTTTCTCGCTCGGCACCCTGGAATATTGGATCGCCCGGTTGAGCCGGGCGATGACGGCGAGCGTGTTCTTCCTTCGCAATGGCGGCGCAATATTCCTTCCGGCCCGCCTATAGCTTTGCCGCAAGCCGGAACGAACGGGTTCAACCGAACAGGTCCGGATTCATTGTCAGCGAGCAGCGCGGTCGCTATAGCGAGGCATCGCGCTTCAGCCAGAGGGAAGAAATCCGATGTCGGTCCAAACGGTTCTGCTGCCGGTGTTTGTCTTGGTCGGCCTTGCGTTCGCGCTGCTGTTGTGGATGGCCGGCATGCGGCGGCAGGCACTCGTCACCGGCGAGACCAAGATGAGGGATATCGCGTTGGGCCAGCCGAACTGGCCGGAGCAGGCGATCCAGATCGGAAATTGCTACCGCAACCAACTCGAAGTGCCGGTTTTGTTTTACATCCTGATCGCGCTCGCGCTGCCGCTGCGCCACACCGATCTGTTCGTTGTGCTGATGTCCTGGGTGTTCGTGGTCACTCGATTTGTCCATGCCGGGATATTCGTTACGTCAAACAATGTCCAGTACCGCGGCCTCGCATGGTTTGCGGGGGTGCTGGTGCTGCTCGCGATGTGGATCTACTTCGCGCTGCGGATTTTGCTGCTCATCTGAGACCAATGACGCAGCCGCTCTCAACCAGAAAGCTCTGAATGACTCCCGCTGCCCGGCTATCCGCGGCCATTGAACTGATCGATACCATCAACACCCAGCGCGTTCCGGCGGCAAAGGCGCTGAAGGAGTGGGGCGCCGCGCATCGATTTGCCGGCTCGGGCGATCGCGCCGCAATTTCCGGTCTGGTCTGGGATGTGCTCCGCCGGCGTGCCTCGAGCGCCTGGCTTATGCAGGACGACACGCCGCGGGCGCGCCTCCTCGGGATGCTCAAGCTGGAGCGCGGGATGAACGCCGATGCCATCGCCGCCTTGTGCGACGGCAGCCGCTTTGCGCCGGAGCCACTGACAGATGTCGAACGCGAGGCGCTGACCTCGCGCTCGCTCGAGCAG
>VAZS01000397.1 GCA_005884855.1 Alphaproteobacteria bacterium
ATGCCGAGGAAGATTTCATCAAGGGCGCCATCGAAGTGCAGGACGAGGGCTCGCAGCTTGCGGCTTTGCTGTCGGCGGCGAAGCCGGGCGAGCAGGTGATCGACCTGTGCGCCGGCGCTGGCGGCAAGACGCTGGCGTTGGCGGCGCTGATGCAGGGCAAGGGCCGGCTGATCGCCACTGATACGGACAAACGCCAGCTCGCGCCGATCTATGAGCGGCTGTCGCGCGCGGGCGTGCACAACGCCGATGTGCGGACGCCCAAGGGCGACAGCGATCCGCTTGCCGATATCAGGGCATCCGCCGATCTGGTGCTGATCGATGCGCCCTGCACGGGAACGGGAACCTGGCGGCGCAATCCGGATGCCAAATGGCGGATGCGGCCGGGGGCGCTCGAAGTGCGGCTGAAAGAACAGGTGAGCGTGCTGGATCGCGCCGCCGCGCTGGTGAAGCCGGGCGGCCGGATCGCCTACATCACCTGCTCGGTATTGCCGGCGGAAAATGGCGACCAAATCCGCGCCTTTGTCGCGCGCCATCCTGAATTCACAGTGGCGCCGCCCGCCGAGACCGTGACGGTATTAGGGGACAAAGCCAGGGAGTTCGCCGGGGCGGTTCTGCAATCGCCCGAAGGCTTGCTGATGACGCCGCGCCGGACCGGAACGGACGGGTTTTTCGTGTCCATCGTGAGGCGGCAAAAGAGCTAAAATTTCAGGCGCACAAGCCGATTTCCGGCATTGCGAGGCCGCTTGGGGTCGCGTAATTCCTACCCATGACAGCAGCACAGCAAGCCCGCGAGTCGATGCCTTCAGTGGCCTCGGCGCACGAAAAGATTCTGATTGTCGATTTCGGCAGCCAGGTCACGCAACTGATCGCGCGACGGGTGCGCGAGGAGGGCGTCTATTCCGAGATCGTGCCGTTCCAGAAAGCCGAAGCGGCATTCGCGCAGATGAAGCCGAAGGCGGTGATCCTCTCCGGCGGGCCAGAATCGGTGCACGAAAAGGGCTCGCCGCGCGCGCCGCAGGCTATCTTCGATTCCGGCGTTCCCGTGCTCGGCATCTGCTATGGCCAGATGGCGATGGCGGCCCAACTCGGCGGCCTGGTCGAAGGCGGCCACCATCGCGAGTTCGGGCGCGCCGATGTCGAGGTCAAGGCTGCAAGCCGGCTATTCGATTCCACCTGGTCATTGGGCGAGCGCCATCCGGTCTGGATGAGCCATGGCGACCGCATCACGCAGATGCCGCCGGGCTTTGTCGTTGCCGGAGTGAGCGCCAACGCGCCTTTCGCCGTGATCCAGGACGAGAAGCGCAAGTATTACGGTCTGATGTTCCACCCGGAAGTGGTGCATACGCCCGACGGCGCGAAACTGATCCGCAATTTCGTCCGCAAGGTCGCAGGGCTTACCGGCGACTGGACCATGCGTGCGTTCCGCGACGAGGCGATCGAAAAGATTCGCGCCCAGGTCGGCAAGGGCAAAGTGATCTGCGGCCTCTCCGGCGGCGTGGATTCCGCCGTCGCCGCAGTGCTGATCCACGAGGCGATCGGCCACCAACTCACCTGCGTGTTCGTCGATCACGGCTTGCTGCGGCTTAACGAGGCCGAAACGGTGGTCGATCTGTTCCGGCATCACTACAACATCCCGCTGGTTCATGTTGATGCCTCCAAGCAATTTCTCGGCGAGCTGGCCGGGGTCATCGACCCGGAGAAAAAGCGCAAGACCATCGGCCGGCTGTTCATCGACGTGTTCGACGCCGAAGCCAAAAAGATTGGTGGCGCTGAATTCCTGGCGCAGGGGACGCTCTACCCGGACGTGATCGAGAGCGTTTCGTTCACCGGCGGGCCCTCGGTCACCATCAAGTCGCACCACAATGTCGGCGGTCTGCCCGAACGCATGAACATGAAGCTGGTCGAACCCTTGCGCGAGCTGTTCAAGGATGAGGTGCGTGTGTTGGGGCGGGAGCTGGGGCTGCCGGAAATCTTCGTCGGCCGGCATCCGTTTCCCGGACCCGGGCTTGCGATCCGCTGCCCCGGCGAGATCACGCGCGAAAAGCTCGACATCCTGCGCAACGCCGATGCGGTCTATATCGATCAGATCCGCAAAGCCGGCCTGTACGACAAGATCTGGCAGGCGTTCGCGGTGTTGCTGCCAGTGAAGACCGTCGGCGTGATGGGCGATGGGCGCACCTACGAACACGTGGTGGGCCTGCGCGCGGTGACCTCGACCGACGGCATGACGGCTGACTTTTATCCGTTCGAGATGGCTTTCCTCGGTGCCACCGCCACCCGCATCATCAACGAGGTCAAGGGCGTCAACCGCGTGGTCTACGACGTGACAAGCAAGCCCCCGGGAACGATTGAATGGGAGTGATTTTCGAATGTCTGCGGCAAGTAAGCGGTCCTACAACGTCTGATTTTTTGGAGAGTTGTCCCAAGGACCAGGATGAAATTCCGGAAAGGCCGTGCTGAAAAGCTATGGGATTTGGAGTATTCATTCATCGCTCAGACTCAATCTACGATGACAGTCCTGCTGAACGATATCAGTTCCCCAGTCAGTATCTGCGTCGCGTTGAGGCCTGCGTCGGAGATTGGATAATATATTATGAACCGCGCAAGATCGCTGAGACGCGAGGCTACTTCGCAGTTGCAAAGGTTCGTGAAATCATTTCCGATCCTGGCGTTTCCGGGATGTATTTTGCTTTGATTGAGTCCGGAAGCTATCTTGATCTTCCGAATCCAGTCCCTTTCAACGGAGCGAGGGGACCAGTAGAGCTAGGCGTTCTCAATGACCAAGGACGGATTTCCGGACGCGCTCAATCGGCGGTCCGTTCAATCTCCCCTAGCGATTTCAGCAGAATATTCGAGCTTGGCTTCGAGGAAAAGGCACCCTTGTTGCCTCGGCTCGATGACGACATGCTATTGTCTGGCTTTGATGAGAAGCAGACGCCTTTTGAATTTGACCAGCAGCGCGAGCGTATTAGCATCACCTTATCGAGGATTTTACGTGATCGCGTCTTCCGTCGTGTTGTCCTGCGAGCCTACGATGCGCGCTGCGCCATCACTGGGCTGAAACTCATCAATGGGAGAGGGCGGGCCGAAGTCGCTGCGGCGCACATCCGGCCCGTCGAAGCGAGCGGGCCAGATATCGTCAGCAATGGGATCGCTCTCTCGGGCACAGCACACTGGATGTTCGATCGGGGTCTCATTAGTTTGGCTGACAATTTAGAAATATTGGTCTCTCGGCAGACGAACGATCTGGAAGGAGTACGATCGATAATCAATAAATCCGGTACCGCGCTTGCACCGCGGCGTATATCGGACCGTCCACATCCGCATTTCTTAAAATGGCACCGCGAGCATTGTTTCAAGCAATAATATGTAGTGGTTGCCTGTTGCGGCGCGTGGTCTGCGATGGCGCCACAGCGGCCAAGCGCGCTCGGACGCATTTCGCCATCCTAGCCGCCCAAGGCGAACAACGGCGCTACACTCCTGTCGAAATTATCAACAACATCCGGGTTCGCCTCACGCCGTCCGCGCATAAAGCCGCTTATCCCACCACACAGGCTCGGGCATGGTGTGGGTGATATTCTTTGCTTCGGCGTGAACGGGGTTGATCAAAATGTTGCGCTCCAGCCGCGCCGGAAGTGACGGAACGATCAAGAGTGCCGAGCGGCTCGCTTCAAACCAATCTTGCGCGAACGACTTGCAGATACTCTCGCTCCGCGAATCCCAGCCCGGATGCGCCGCGGTCTGGAAGATTTCGTAAGAGGTGCCATTGGGAATCGTAATTTCGATGAAGTGCTGATTGGCGGGCATGACCAGATTGGCATGGACCAGCTTTTCCAATAACGCGGTGGAGTAGTGCTCCGACGTATAGATGATGGGACTGGTATGCGTGTTCCAGCGCCCCGGATAAAGATGCGCGCCTTCCGCATCGTAGATCGGGAATGCCCCGTCCGGGTCCCCAATACGATAGCATGTCAGGACGCGATCGCTCTTCTGAACAATCATACGCCGCCGCTGTATGCCGCGCGACCCAGAACATTGATCACGGCATCGGCACCCGGTCCGGTCGCCAGGGCGATATCGAGCGGAGTCTTGTCATCTAGCATCGGGTGTGGCCGATCGAGGAAACTACGCACCTTCGCCTCGTCGCGAAACAGTTCGAGCCCAAAGGCAAACACTTTGGCGACCCGCGCCAGACGGTCGCTCTCTTCAGTCGTTAAAAGCTGCTTGTCTCTACGGCGGCGTTCCAGCGTTGGCTTCGATACGACACGGTAGGTGAAACGGCGGGCATCTTGAGGACTCACCCGGCCCGCGAACCTGTCCAATGCCGAAACCGGCAGCCCCTTCTCCACGGAATAGGCCAGCGTCAACGCTGTCTCGGCTTTCTTCGGCCT
>VAZS01000088.1 GCA_005884855.1 Alphaproteobacteria bacterium
TCGTCTTTTGTCAGAGCCATGCTGGGTCCGTTACGAGTGGCAAAAAGGAAGTGCGGAAATCTGCTTAACATGTTAAATGTATTGGATCAAACCGAACTGGCGGTTGTTGCAGTGCAAAAACCGTATGCCTCGCCATACTCTTTGATGTGGTCTCAAAGTGCGGACGAACTACACATGTCGCGGAAACAATCGCAAAGCAAAGTAGCCGCCCGGCGCGTCCCGATGCGCGAATTCTCCCGTTCGCTGCCGATGTCGCTGTTGCGCGCCCGCGAAGCGGTGATGCGGCAATTCCGCCCCTCGCTGCGTGACTATGGTCTGACCGAACAGCAATGGCGGATCCTGCGCGCGCTTACCTCGGTGGACACCATCGAGGTCACCGAACTGGCCCAAGTCGCATTCCTGTTGGGACCAAGCCTTTCCCGAATATTGCGCGATCTGGAAGCGCGGCACCTGATCGAACGCCGGGTGGTGAAAGCCGATCAGCGGCGCGGCTTGGTCTCGATCTCGGCCAGGGGCCTGAAGTTGATCGAGACCGTCGCGCCGTCCTCGGAAGCCATCTACGCGGGCATCACCAGGCGCTATGGCGCGCGCAAACTGGCTGAGTTGCAGGACATGTTGCAGGCGCTGGAAACTAGTCTTGCGGTTGAGGACTGAGCAAGCGATGACGCTAACCAGTTCGAGTGAGCGCAATTTTGCATGATGCCTCGTCAGGCTGCGCCTGCCCGAAACCGTAGACAGGCCGGTTGTTTTTCGCTCAAAGTGCCGCCCAAGGCGGGCATGAAAAATCGGCCGGGAGGTCGGGTTTTGCGCATGTTGCGGCCGGCCGATATCAAGCTACGGGCGTAAGTACGCGAATGGTAACCCTACAAGTTGAGAGACTGATCGACTTTGTCACGGAAGTTTTCGCGCACGCGGACTCCTCGGCCGAGGAAGCAAGGCGCATCGCCACGTATTTGACGACCGCGAATCTGACCGGGCACGACAGTCACGGCGTGATCCGGGTACCCGTCTATATCAGGTGGAAGAAGATGGGCTCGGTTGTTCCCGATCAGACCGTCGAAGTTGTCGTGAATACGCCGTCGCTTGCGGTGGTGGATGGAAAATTTGGATACGGGCAGACGGTCGCGCCGCAGGCTGTGAGGATTGGCATCGAAAAGTGCAAAGCCTCAGGTCTGGCGGCTGTGGCGTTGCGCAATGCCGGACATATCGGACGGGTCGGCGACTGGGCCGAAATGGCGGCAGGCGAGGGGCTGGTATCGGTCCACTTCGTCAATGCCGCGGGCTCGCTGCTGGTGGCGCCCTATGGCGGTGTTCAGAAGCGTCTTTCCACCGCGCCCTATTGCGTCGGAGTTCCGCGCCAGGGGCAGGACCCGATTGTGCTGGATTTCGCCACTTCTATCGTGGCCGAGGGCAAGGTGCTGGTTGCAAGCCGCGGCGGCAAGAAATTGCCGAAAGGCGCACTGATCGATTCCGAAGGCTCGTTGAGCGAAGGTCCTGCAGTGCTGTACGGGCCCTACGGTGCTGAGGGGCCGCGCGATCACACCAAGGGCACGGGCGCGATCCGCGCTTTTGGCGAACACAAGGGTTCCGGTTTGGCATTCATTTGCGAGCTGCTGGGGGGCGCGCTGACCGGTACCGGCGCGACCGCGCCGGACCGGCGTTTCGCTAACGGCATGTTTGCGGTTTATGTCGACCCGAAGGTGGTCGACACCGCTAATTTCTTCGATGGCGAGATTTCACGCTATGTCGATTTTATCAGGGCGACCAAACCGGTCGCAGGCGTCGATGCCGTGCTGATCCCGGGCGATCCCGAGAGGAAAATGCGGGCCGATCGCACTAAGAACGGCGTGCCCTTGCCTGACGATACCTGGGCGGCGATAGTAAACACCGCTCGTGAAGTCGGCGTCAGCGAGGTCAGCATACAGCGTGCTGTCATTTGAAGATTGACCCATTAGAAACTTGAGAAACGACAACAAGCGATAAAAGGGAAACGCCACCAATGACAAACAACGTCAAGAAAGTTTGGGCGTCGGGCAAGGCCGTCGTGAACGCCTGGCTTGCGATCCCTTCCGGGTTTTCCGCCGAAGTCATCGCGCAGTGCGGTTTCGACAGCGTTACTGTCGACATGCAGCATGGTGTGCAGGATTACCACTCGATGATGCAGTGCTTCCAGGCAATGCACGCGCATCCGGTGACGCCGATGGTGCGCGTGCCGTGGAATGAGCCGGGCATGATCGGCAAGGTGCTGGACGGCGGGGCCTACGGCGTGATCTGTCCGATGATCAACAGCAGGGAAGAGGCCGAGAGCTTCGTCTCCTATTGCAAATAT
>VAZS01000089.1 GCA_005884855.1 Alphaproteobacteria bacterium
AGCCCGAAGAGATGGTCTCCACATCCATCGAACGGTCGTTCTTGCCCAGCTTCATGACCGAGCCCTTCCCGAACTGCCGCTCGATCTGGGAGAGCGCGGCGGACAGGGCCTTGGTCTTGTCCATAGAGGATCCTTCAACGATACGCAGGGCAGTGGCAGACATAGGTGGTGCTCCTTATGGCGGGGATTCGCTAGCGGGACAAACGGCGCGGTAAACGGCAGTTGACGGAACGCGACGGAACAAGTGATGGAACAACTGATGGAACAATGTACCCTTTTTGTTCCCAGTTCGCAATATGTTCTTTTACAAATTCGGGCGCTGGCCTGTTTTGATCCACAGTGGCCTACTTTAAGTAACGCACTGGCCTAATTTGATTTTTGGAACAGAACGTGAAGCGCTGTCCGTTAACGGACAGCTAACGACCCCCGTAGTTCTACGGATAGTCTCGTACCAATGGCGCCGCCAACAGCTTACGTTGAATAGGTGCCCAAGTACTTCTTCAACGTCTACCACAGCCGCAAGCCGCCCCGGATCGACCAGGACGGGCAGCGATTTGACGATGACGCCGCAGCTTGCCGGGAAGCTACCAAAGTTGCCGCCGACTCGGTCGCTGATCTGAAGAATAAATTCCAGATCGGGGATGAATGGCGGCTTGAGGTGACAAGCGACATGCAGAAGGAGCCGCTCTACGTCGTCCGCTTTAGTGTGAAACGCACCGACTAGGTGAATTGCGGCCTCAGCCGGAACATTGAAATACGTTCCCGCCCGCCTCGGTTTGCAGAATCTGTCGTGTGTGAGGAACCTAATACACGCGTTACAGTTGAGGCCACATCATCGTGCGGCCCTCGGCAATCATCGGTGACAGAGAGACGTTACAGCGCTCCCGCCCAGTCGGAGAGCGCGCATGGAATTAACTACCAGCGCCGGCACTGAGTCCCGTGAGGTTCGCTGCGATCGGTGCGGCGCAAAGCCAAAACTCATTGAGAAGATGCTTGATCCGCGCAGAGGCGAAACCCTCCGGATGTACAACTGCACCTGCGGGGCGCAAACTTGGACTAGCAGCGCAGATTGAAGCGCATCGGCTAGGCGTGGTGAGGTAAGGCCGCCTCAGTTGGGCGGCTCTTTCATGAGAGTGCGGCCGAGAGATTGGCCATTTCGCGCTTATAGCGATCCACGGACGGGCTTGACCTGCAAACGTTGGCCCTCGACCCTTTTTCCCGCTCACCAATTTTGCAAGCGGTATTGTTTGATTGCCACTGATACGACCGCTCGAATGGAAGTCATCCAGCAAGTAAAAGCACTTACTGATATCTGACTCCGAAAACACATGCTCATAACCTTGGGCGATATTGAGCGCCTGTTCGATGAAGAACCGAGTCGAGCTATCTGGGTTATTCGGCCTTTGTCGATTCCATCCGCAATGCGTCATCACAATCGCATGGACCCTTGGCACATGATTGATGCCGGCTTGGCTATTGAACTTCACGAAACGGCCCCAGCGTAAGGGAGAACGCTGAGGCCGTGGGGTGCGGGACAAAGCCCGTGGGGGCCGGTGCCGGGGCTGCTGAAACCCGACATGCCCACATAAAGGCGTTAATCCATCATCGTTCCGAACACATTCGGTTGATACGATTTGAGTGACGCTCGATGGCGTTTTTCCAGAGAACTTGCCCCGTCCCCGTATTGCCATGGCCGGATGGGGCTTTTCTTTTGTGGCCTACTTTGAATCTGCGAGTGGCCTATTTCGGCCATGACCCAAATTCGAGCCTAGCCAGTTTCGGACACAGTGCTCTGAATTCATTAGTAACTGATGGAAGCGAAAGCACCTGTTCCAAATATACGTAAAACTACGGATATGCGGGGTGCTCTCGGTAAGGCTACCCGAGCCGGAAAACGCTAGACCCATCGTGTGGACGGGGGTGCGTCGTTCATATAAGCAGACCTCCCGCAGGCCGCACGCAAGCGCAAGAAAACGGCCCCAGCTCGGGGAAGCTGAGGCCTCGGGAAGTGCTCTGTGTCAGGTCACGACACCTCAGCTAAATTCGTTGCGCCAAAAAAGGTTCCACCCGCGGTCTTCCTCAGTCGGCGCTCGGCAGCCGTCGCATGGTGAACTCGATCTCGCCACCCGGCAGTTCACGCCAGCTTTCCACCCCGCTCATATAGGCAGCCTTGGGATAGCGGTTGAGGAAGTCGCGGGCCTTGGAGCGCGCCTTGTCGCGCGGCAGTGTGAAGGTCTCGCGCACATAGCCGTCGTCCGGCTTCCGCCGTCTGGCCATGCGGTCTGCCAATTCGCGCGGGCGAAAGGCCATATCGCCAACTCCAACACAACGACCGCCTGAATATAGGCCTCGCCGAGGCTAATCCGAGTCCCCTAAGGGCCGGACGAGATTGAACGAAATTGAGTCGCCTCCCGGACATAACGGGGATACCATGGGCACATCGTCCGGCTACGAACCTCAGGCGCCGGCGACCGGGAGCCCCAATCGGACTCCCGCCTCGGTCGCGAGTGAGTTATGGCGCAATCTCTTCACCTACTCGAACAGGCGCGGCGATGCCGCCGTCTCGCTCACGATTGTACCGATGGAGAGGTGCGCGAAACTCTTTTGAGGCTCGCGGACGAGTACAGCGTCAGGGCCGCGACGCTGGAAGATAGCTCAGTTCAGGCGTCGGACGATCGCAACGAATGACGGCGCGCGGCCATGCCGTCTCGATCTTCCGACAACCAGGAGAGATCGCTCGCCATGCCCCACCGCGAGCTACGCACCAACCGGCTGCTTTCGCTGCTATCGGATGAGGACTACGAGTGGCTACGGCCGCATTTGTCCCAGGTCGATCTGGAATACAGAAAGAGCCTCTACGAGGCGTCGCGTCCGATCGAGCAGGTGTACTTCCCGATCGACGGCGTCGCCTCGCTGGTAATTACGACGGCGGACGGCGCCAGTGCCGAGGTTGGCACGATCGGTAGCGAGGGAATGGTGGGACTGCCGGTCTGCCTTGGCGCGCGCGAGGCGCCGTCCACTGTTTACGTGCAGGTACCCGGAACGGCGCTGAAGATGGACGCTGACGCGCTCCGCGGCGAGATGCAGCGCAGCCCGACCCTGCACCGGACCATGCTGCGCTATGCGCATGCCTTCTTCAATCAGGTGGCGCAGTCGGCCGCCTGCGCTCACCTTCACCACGTCGAGCAGCGCTGTTGCCGGTGGCTCTTGATGACGCGCGACCGGATGCCTTCTGACGATTTTCTGCTCACCCACGAATTCCTGGGCATGATGCTCGGCGTCCGGCGAACAACCGTGACCGACGTCATGGGCGACCTGCAGAAGGAAGGCCTGATCCGGTACCGCCGCGGCCTGCTTCGCTGTGTCCCGTTTCCGACACCGGATTGCTTCTTAGCGCACATCTGTCGCCAGATTACTGGGCCAGTACATAGGCCCGGAGCGGACGTTATGACGGCTACCGGACCGACAATGCCCTGTGGCGATCCCTATAAAGGGCTTCCGCGGGCCGCCTCTCGGAGCGCCCCTTCCAACCCCCTGCGGTAAATCGGCCCGACCGACCGGGCGGGATGTCGCAGTGCGGATACAAGTTTCAAGAGTCGGTCTTCCCCTGGACAACAAGCTTCTGGCTTCGCTTCCGCGCGGTGATTTCGACCGGCTGCTTCCACATGTTTCGACTGTCCCCCTGCAGCAGGGATCGGTGGTGATCGAAGCGGGTGACGAGGTCGATCAGATCTATTTCCCGCATTTCGGCATGCTGTCGTTGCTCGCGGTTCTGCGCGACGGAAAGGCCATCGAGACCGCGACCGTCGGTCGGGAGGGCGTGGTCGGCGCGATGGCGGGACTCGGGCTTTACAAATCGCTGGTTCGGGTCGTCGTGCAGATGCCGATGGCGTGCAGCAAGATCCCGGCCACCCACTTCCGGACCATCGCCGCCACCAGCGATCCGCTGCGCAATCTCTCGATCCGGTACAACGAAGTACTGTTGTCGCAGGCGCGGGTCACGGCCGCCTGCAACGCGCTGCATTCGATCGAGGCCCGATTTTGCCGCTGGCTGCTGCAATGCGCGGATCGGGCGGCGAGCGACACCGTTCCGTTGACCCAGGAATTTCTCGCCGAAATGCTGGGCGTAAGGCGCACATCGGTCACGGAAGTCGCAAGCAAGGTGCAAAGCGCGGGCGCAATCAGTTATTCGCGCGGGATCATCAAGATTCTCGATCGGGCTGCGCTGATGCGGTTGTCGTGCGAATGCTACGACACCCTGGTGGATCAATCCGCCCTGCTGACCTGATCGTCCCGAGCGCCTCGCCGTCGGGCGCCGCCCGGATGTTTCCACGAACCCAGCGCCTTGATCTCGGTTCGCTCGAAAACGGTTTAGCGCGTTTCGATTTTGGTTTGCGTGCTGTCGGTCTTAATCCGCGGCTTCGCCGGCGCCGATGGCTTGGGTGTGTCGGCGCTGCGCACAGCGCCCCAAGGATCGGAAGAGGTCTTGGCGTCCGGGATTTTCCGGAGTGATTCCTTGTAAGCCTTGTCCCTCGCCGCCTCGGCTTCCTTCTCCTCTGGCGTCTTGGATTGCAGCTCCGGCATCAAATTGATATTCGGGGTCTGCGCGTAGGCCGGACCTGCGAACATCGCGGCGCCTGCCATCATCGCGAACACAGCCGCTAAGCGGAAAACTCTCATCGAATGCTCCCCCTATCTGCCCTGATATATACCACCTGAGCTCCAAAACGAAAAAACCTCCGGCAGGGCACTGCCGAAGGTTTTCGGAGGTTATTCATAAAGAAGGTGTGCGTCTCCTTGAAGACTAAGAGGCCGTCAAACGATTTGCCGGCTACCTACCTCAGAGAATACATTGCTTGATTAACTGAGTAAATAATATTTCTGAGTCTCTAACTGTTTTTGTTGTCGTGTCTCCGAAGCCGCGCTCGATGTCGCAAAGAAAAATCCCCGGCAGTTGCCTGCCGGAGATTCTGTTGGTTAGGACGTGATCAGATCAACTGGATTACCAGTTGCGCTGAGCGCGGATGAGCATGCTCACGCTGTCCTGGTCCTTCAGCTCGTACACTGCCGCCGGTTTGGCAACAGCAGCAACCGCCGGGGCGTTGACCGAGCCCGAGTACTTCTGGTCGAGATGCGTGTAGGTGACGTCGGCCGAGAAAGTCAGGTTCTTGACCGGGGTCCATCGGGTAATCATACCAATTTGCCCGATGCTGAAGTCCGGGTTGCAGGTGGACCCGGCCGTCAGAATTGGCGTGATACCGGCGCAGACGAGAGTTTTGCCAGCGTCACTGTACATGACCTGGGCATAGGCACCGTAGAGACCCGTGCTCCAGTAGGGATTCCAGTT
>VAZS01000090.1:0-3414 GCA_005884855.1 Alphaproteobacteria bacterium
CCCGCGCAGGATGCTCCACATCAGCATCGCCGCCACAATGGTCACGCCGACCGCCAGCGCGAATACCGGCAACGAAGTTTCTATTCGCCAGCCGTCCCACGTCAGAATGACGTTGCCGGTCTGATCGGCAACCCAAGCCGCACCCAAAGCCGCGGCCGCAATCAACAGCAGGAACAGAACGCTTCGGTACATCAGATTCCTATGGCGCTGGTTTAGCGAGCGCCGTCATGGCCTCGGCCGCAAATTGTCGGGACGCCGCAAGCGCCGCATCGCGCGCATCGGCTTTTTCAATCCAGCCTTGCGCCGGCGCGCGATCGGCCGGCGTCAGCGTCGTGAGCTCACGGCGGGCCTCGTTGTAGTCGTTTCGCAGCGCTGCCGCGGTGACCCGCGCGACCACATTGCCGCGCTCATTGCCAACAGGGTCGGTGCGCTCGATTCGGACGAGCTTGGCAGCACCTGCCTGCAGCCGATCGATCAGGCTGGTCCCTGTGCGGGAGTTCTCCGTCGACGGCGGCGAAAGCTTTGGCACCAGGCTCAGCAGATCGCGACTGAGCACCGCCGCGCTGGGTACGCCCGTCGCCGCGAAAGCTTCAAGCGGCTTCAGCGCGTCCGGATTGGGGGCCAGCGACTTCGCTGTGGCCAGTGCGGTGGGGTATGGATCGCCGGTCCTGACGAGAACGTCGAGCAAAGCCGCCGCGACGATGCGGCGCAAGGGAACCTCGTCAACTGGTTTGGCGCTCTCCTGCGGCATCGCCGCGCTCTGCGCGCGCATCGTGGTTTCGAGTGCGGCGATGCGCTCGTTGATTTCAGATAGCTGCGGCGGCGCCGTTGGTTCGCCGCTCGCCGTTTTGGCCTCATTCACCTGCGAGACGAGCTTCTCCAACTGCTCTCGAAGCTTGCCAAAGTCGACGCGAAGCGCACCAACGGATTTCTCCAGCGCGTCGATCCTCGCGTCAGCAGCCGGATCGGGCACCAAGGCAGGCTTGCTTGTTTTTGATTCGAGGCTGGCGATACGCGTTGTGAGATCGTCAATGGCGGCGGTACTGACCGCGGGAGCCGCCGGGCTCTTGGATGGAGCTATATCGCCGGGCCAACCCAGCAGCCAGGCCAAGCCTAGCACCAGCGCGGCCGCGCAGGCGCCAGAAACCGCCGCAATCGCCGCGGAAGAAGTCGGTGTCCGCCAACGCCCATGGACGCTTCGCTTGGACTCAGCTCGCGCCTCGCTACTTGGGGCTTCACTTGGGGCTTCATTTGGGGCTTCGGCCGACACGTCGGTTGCTTCCAGGTCAATGGTCGGCGGCGCGCGTTTGGCGCGGCCCGCATCCGGCGACGAATCAATATCCTCCGGTTTGTCCTCAGCCATCCCTCGGGTTCCCTCTCGAGTCTGCGGCAGATTTCGCCCGATCGCACTTTCTACCGCGTTAGCGGGCGCAAAGCACGATCCAACGCACCGAACAAGGCATTTTCATCGGGCGAGGCCGCCACCATGACCTGTGTGGCACCCGCGTCACGCATCACCGAGGCCACGCCATCGGAAATGCAGCATTGCGGCACAGCCAACGCCGAGATCTCGACTCCCGCGTTGCGCGCGGCCTGCAGGAATGCGCGCGCGCTGCGCCGCGAATAGTGCAGCACCGCCTCTATACGGTTTGCAGCGAACGCTTCGCAAGTGTCGCGCGGCAGGACCGGCACTGGCGCCATCCGGTAGCTGGTGTGCGTGACGACGGTGAAACCGCGCTCACCGAGTTCGCCGCCGAGATCGCGCGCCAGATCGGCGCCGGCAAGATAGAGTAGCGGATCGGCTTTCTTCAGCTCCTTTGCCTTCACGCTTGCGACTACAAGATCGTGCAAGCTTCCTGCATTGCCATTGGCCGAGATCACCTTTTCGAAACCGGCGGCGCGCGCGGCAGAGGCGGTATGTTCTCCCACCGCGAACAGCGGCAGCTTGAGTAGCCTGCTGTTTTCTCGCTGAGGCATGAGGCCGCGCACCGCATTGGCGCTAGTGACGATCACTCCGCCGTAATGACCGTTATTATCATCACTGAACGCGATCGGCTCAAACCGCAACATCGGCGCCTGCAGCACCTCGTAACCTCTGGCGCGCAGGCCCGAGGCTGTGGCCTCATCGTCAGGATGCGGGCGGGTGACGAGAACAGGCATGCGCCAATCTCTAAACGGCCGGGCGTTCGGCAGCAACGGACGATTGCGCTTCGCGACCGTGCAATGCTAACCGGAACAAGCCTATCGAACCGCCGCTTCGGCCGGCCAGTCGCCGAGATTGAACTTCCTGTGAGGGGTCAAATTGGACCAAGAGACGTCAATGCTGGTGCTGGGGATCGAGACGACCTGCGATGAAACCGCCGCCGCCGTGGTCGAGCGCTCGAGCGTTGGGTCTGGGCGAATTCTTTCCAATATCGTGCGTTCGCAGACCGAGGAGCACGCCGCGTTCGGCGGCGTTGTGCCGGAGATCGCCGCCCGCGCCCATGTCGACCTGCTCGACGGCATTGTCGAACGCGCGATGAAGGAAGCAGGCGTCAGCTTCGCGCAGCTTTCGGCGGTCGCCGCCGCCGCCGGCCCGGGCCTGATCGGCGGCGTGATCGTCGGCCTGACCACCGCCAAAGCCATCGCGATGGTGCATAACGCGCCGTTGATTGCAGTGAATCATCTTGAGGCCCACGCGTTGACGCCGCGTCTGACCTGCGCGCTGGGATTTCCTTACTGCCTGTTTCTCGCCTCCGGCGGTCACACCCAGATCGTCGCCGTGGTCGGCGTCGGAAAATATGTCCGGCTGGGCACCACCGTCGATGACGCGATGGGCGAAGCCTTCGACAAGGTGGCGAAGATGTTGGGTCTGCCCTATCCCGGAGGCCCAGAGGTCGAGCGTGCAGCGTCGGACGGCGATCCCAAACGTTTTGCGTTTCCGCGCCCGATGCTCGGGCGCAGCGACGCTCATTTCTCTTTGTCGGGATTGAAGACCGCGGTGCGTAACGAGGCCAGCAGGCTTGATCCCATAGAGCCGCAGGACATTCGCGATCTCTGCGCCGGCTTTCAGGCGGCGGTGCTGGAATCGACGGCCGACAGACTGAGCGTCGGTCTCCGGCTGTTTCAGCAACAGTTCGGCCCGCCGCGCGCGCTGGTTGCCGCTGGCGGAGTGGCCGCCAACCAGGCAATTCGCGGCGCCTTGCAGGCTGTCGCGGCACAAGCGCAGACCACGTTGATAATCCCGCCGCCCGCGCTCTGCACCGACAACGGCGCGATGATCGCCTGGGCTGGCGCGGAGCGGCTGGCGCTGGGATTGGTCGATGGCATGGACGCTGCTCCCCGCGCGAGATGGCTGCTGGATGCGGACGCTACCGCACCGGTTGGTTACGCCAATACGCGCGCTGCTTTTTAGGCGGAGGCTCTTCAATGCCC
>VAZS01000090.1:3463-6045 GCA_005884855.1 Alphaproteobacteria bacterium
TCGCGCTCGCCGCACGCGCCGACATTGTCCTGATCGCCACCCCCGCGCAGAGTGTTCGAGCGGCTGTCAGCGCGCTCGGGCCTCATCTGGCCGGGGGCAAGCCGGTGATCGTCAGCGCCAAGGGGATCGAGCGCGGCACCCACAAATTCATGACCGAGGTGATTGCGGAGACGGCTCCCAACGCGCTAGCGGCGATCTTGTCGGGGCCCAGTTTTGCCGAGGATGTGGCGCGCGGGCTTCCCACCGCGGTGACTTTGGCGGCAAGGGATGAAGACCTCGCCGGCGCGCTGGTGCAGGCGCTGGGTTCTTCGACCTTCAGGCCATACCGAACCACCGATGTCCGCGGGGTCGAGATCGGCGGCGCTGCGAAAAACGTGCTGGCGATCGCGGCCGGTATCGTGATCGGCCGGAACATGGGCGCGTCAGCGCAGGCAGCCTTGACCACGCGCGGCTTCAGTGAGTTGGTGCGGCTTGGACGCGCCTGCGGTGCGCACAGCGAAACTTTGGCGGGGCTTTCCGGTCTCGGCGATCTGATCCTGACCTGCTCTAGCCCGCAATCGCGCAACCTGGCGCTCGGGATTGCGCTGGGGCGCGGCGAACAGCCGCCGCGCGACAGGCTCGCCGAAGGCGAGTTTACCGCGCCGGTGCTGGCTGAACTCGCGGCTTCGCAAAACGTGGATATGCCGGTATCGAATGCAGTTGCCGCCATCCTGAGCGGCGCGGCGAGCATCGACGCCGCGATAGAAAAACTGCTGACGCGCCCGTTCCGGGCGGAGGGATAGTCCCTTCATACCCGCGCTTATCACCGCTTGTCGCGAGCAGCCACGTCTTGATAATGGTGACACGAAGACGTGGATGGCCGGAACAAGTCGGGCCATAACGAGAAATGGTAGATGGCATGAATTACTGGCTGGTGAAATCCGAACCATCAAGCTGGTCGTGGGATCAGCAGGTCGCCAAAGGCGCCAAGGGCGAGGCCTGGACAGGCGTGCGCAATTTCACCGCGCGGCAGAATCTCGTCAAAATGAAAAAAGGCGATCGCGCGTTCTTTTATCATTCCAACGAGGGCAAGGAGATCGTCGGGATCGCGGAGGTCATCAAGGAGGCCTATCCCGATCCCACCGACAAGACCGGCAAGTTCGTCTGCGTTGACATCAAGGCCGACAAGCCCTTGAAGACGCCGGTGACGATGGCCGCGATCAAGGCCGACAAGCGGTTGTCGGAGATGGCGCTGGTGAAATATTCGCGCCTATCGGTGCAGCCGGTCACCCCTGAGGAATGGAAGATCGTCTGCAAGATGGGCGGCGTTTGATCGCTGCGTCATTCCAAACGCCAGCGGCCTCTAGAGCTCGCGCCCCCGATCAGCGGCGTTAGGCTGCCGCCGCCGCCATCACCACCTCGGCCAAAAGCTGCTCGCGTTTTGACTGCGAGCGATAGCCCTTCATGGTGGCGGCGAAGCGTTCGAGGATGCCGTCCTCGAAGGCGGTGACGATGGTGTCGTGGACGTAGCTCTTGCGGCAGATCGCCGGCGTGTTGGATAGTTCATCCGCGGCGGCGCGCACCGCTTCCAACACCTGCTTGCGGCGGCCCCGGGCGCTTGCGGCCGGCGACATCCGCGACAGCGACTCCAGCACCACGGCCGACGCCATCAGGGTGCGGAAATCCTTTAGCGAGATCTTGATGCCGGCGATCTCGCGCAGGAACGCATTGACCTGAGTGGTGGAGACCGCGCGGACGTTGCCGGAATTGTCGCGGTACTGGAACATGCGCTTGCCCGGCAGGCCGCGCAGGATGCCGATGGCGCGAACCAGCTTGGCGGCGTCGCACTCCTTGCGCACCGCCTTGCCGCCCTTGGCCTTGAAGCTGAGCACCAGGGAATCGTCTTCCAGCGTGACGTTGGATTTCAACAGCGTGGTGGCGCCGCGAGTGCCGTTGAGGCGGGCGTAGGATTCGTTGCCCGGACGGATCGCGGTGCGCGCGATCAGTTCGATCACGGCGGCCAGCGCGAATTCGCGAGTCGGAGCCTCACCTGAAAGATGCATCGAGACGTTGCGGCGGATTTTTGGAAGTGCAGTGACCAGCCGCGCCAGCCGATGGGCTTTGCGTTGCTCGCGAACCTTCTCCCAGTCGGAATGATAACGGTATTGCAGCCGGCCCGCGGCATCGCGGCCGACCGCCTGCAAATGCGAATTCGGATCGGGGGAATAGCGGACCTCGGCATAGGCCGGGGGCACGGCCATCGAGTGCAGGCGCTTGATAGTTCCGGTGTGGCGGATCGGGCTGCCATTCGCCCGAACGAATGAATAGCTCTTCCCCCGCTTGATGCGACGGATGGTCAGCCCGTTCTGATCGCCGAGCTTGAGGCCGAGTTCCTTGGCAAGGCTTTCGACGCTGCCGGGGTGCACCGGCGTGACGGTCACAACGGAATCAGCGGAAGCGGGCCGCGGAGCCTCGAGATTCTGCTGATCAATCATGACTTTAGACGCCTCGCTCTAACGTTATCCTGCTAATGCCGATTGTTGATCTTTTGTTCCGGCAGGTGGCCTTCGCCCCGGGGAGGGCATTTAGGGGTTTATTGTCGG
>VAZS01000398.1 GCA_005884855.1 Alphaproteobacteria bacterium
ACAAGCAAGTGACCTGATTTGCCCGTCAGGCGGGGCGCGCCAACGCGCGTAGCGAAGCGCATACGTCATGGGCGTGCTTCCTTCACAGCTCGTCATGCCCGGGCGAGGCGACGAAGCGTAGCTTCGCGCCGATGTCCCGGGCATCCACGTCCTACTTCTGTGGCGCCAACAACGTGGATCACCGGGACAAGCCCGGTGATGACGACAAGTGGATGCCCGCGACAAGCCGGGACATCTAGCGCGAAGACGCGCTTCGCGCTTTCCCCGGCCATGACGATGAGAATGCCTTGGATTCAAAGTTGTCCCGCACGAAGGCGGCCGATACATTCGACACCAACACGAAACTCGCATCGCACTAAAGGACATCCGCGCGGTTTCAAACATTGAGCGGACGTCGCAGCAAATCAGGAGAAGGAAGCAGGATGAGCGGCATCGAAAGCGGGGTTGAACTCGCAGGCCCGCTCGGCGGAGCGGACGAAATATCCCGGCGGCTCGAAAACTTGCCTCCTTCGTCGTATCTTTGGCGTCTGGTGATCCTGCTGTCGCTCGGCGGCTGTTTCGAAATCTACGATTTGTTTCTCACCGGCTATATCGCCCCAGGGCTGAACCGCAGCGGGCTCCTGACCACCACGACGCAAGCGTTTTTCGGCTTCTCAGGGATCGGCGCATTCGTCGCCGCGACGTTTGCCGGATTGTTCGTCGGCACCTTCTTTCTCGGCTTTTTGGCCGACCGATTTGGACGCAAGGCGATCTTCACCTATGCGCTGCTGGGCTACAGCGCGGCCTCGGTGGTGATGGCCTGCCAGAGCACATCCGATGGTGTGCTGCTATGGCGGTTCGTTGCGGGCGTCGGCATCGGCATCGAGATCATCACCATCGACGCCTATATCACCGAACTCGTGCCGAGTTGGATGCGGGGCCGCGCCTTTGCGCTCAATCAGGCCGTGATGTTCGTCGCCGTGCCTGTGGTAGCGGCTCTGGCATGGTGGCTGGTGCCGCTGTCGCCCTACGGGATCGACGGTTGGCGCTGGGTGGTGCTGATCGGCGCTGCCGCCAGCATGGTGATCTGGATCCTGCGACTTTATGTGCCGGAAAGCCCGCTCTGGCTGGCGCGCCATGGCAGGAGCGAGGAGGCAGTCAAAATCCTGGTGACGCTTGAAGGCGCGGGATCGACCGCGCCTGCGCGTCAGCAAAGACCCGCGAACCAGCCCACCGCCCGCGCAGCGGCGAACGTAGGCTATGCGGATCTGTTCAAGCCGCCATACCTGTCGCTTGTGGCGCTATTCATGGTGTTCAACTTCTGCCAGGCGTTCGGGTTCTATGGTTTCGCCAATTGGGTGCCGACGCTGCTGGTCGAAAAGGGCATCACCGTCACCAAGAGCCTGCAATATTCCTTCATCGTGGCGTTCGCCTATCCGATTGCGCCGCTGCTGGCGGCGAGCTTTGCCGACCGGTTCGAGCGCAAATGGATCATCTGCGGTGCATCGATAGCGATCGTCGCGTTCGGAATGGCGTTTTCACAACTGGTCGTGCCCGGGCTGTTGATCCTGTGCGGGGTGTTGCTCACGGCCTCGAACATGACGATGTCATACGCCTACCACGCCTATCAGACCGAGGTGTTTCCAACCTCGATCCGCGCCCGCGCATCCGGCCTGGTCTATTCGATGAGCCGTATCAGCGCGATGTTTTCGGGCTTTATCGTCGCCTATATGCTGCGCGAAGCAGGCGTCGTCGGCGTGTTTGGCCTGATCACGGCCGCGATGCTGGTCGTGATTGTGGCCATGGCGGCACTCGGGCCGAATGTGCGCGGCAAACCACTCGACGCCTGAACAGTCCGCCGGTCTTGCCGAAGCCGGTGCGCATGGCTAGCTGAAGCGGAGTCGCGTTTTCGGAGTAAACCTGAATGTTAGATGCCGCCGTCAAGGCGCTTTCACAGATATTGTCGCCGCAGATGCGTTCCATCCTGTGGCGATCGATCGGGCTGGCGCTGGTGTTGATCGTGGTGCTGGCGATCGGACTGCAACGATTGCTGAGCTGGTTTGCGACTTCGGGCGAACGCTGGGCCGAGGCGATGTTGGGTCCGGGTTTTGAGACGCCTCTTAATGTGTTGGCCTGGATGGTGTCGATCGCCGCTGGTCTAGGCGTCGTGTTCGGCGCCTTGCTGCTGATGCCCGCGATCACCGCGATGGTGGCGAGCGTGTTCGTTGACGAAGTCGCCGAGCACGTCGAGCTCGAACATTATCCGGCGGAACATCCAGGCATGGCGTTACCGCTCCGTGTCGCCCTGCCGGAGGGCATCAAGACCGCGCTGCTTACGATCCTGGTTTATCTAGTGGCGCTGCCGTTCGTATTGTTTGCCGGAGCAGGCTTTCTCGCCTTCTTTCTCGCGACCGCGTGGCTCTTGGGGCGGGAGTATTTCGAGCTGGCGGCAATGCGGTTTCGCCCGCCGGCGGAAGCCAAGGCAATGCGCAAGGACAATGCGGCCGTCATCTTTATCGCCGGGCTGATCATCGCTGCATTCGTATCGATTCCGATCGTCAATCTGGCAACGCCGCTGTTCGGCATGGCGTTCATGGTTCACATGCACAAACGCCTCTCAGGGTCGCGTCCGGAATTGATCGAGCCACGCCGCACGACCAGCGTGGTCTAGACCGTCTTCTCCGGCCATCGGCAGAGATCGTTGATCAGGCACACCTCGCAGCGCGGTTTGCGCGCGAGACAGGTGTAGCGGCCGTGCAGGATGAGCCAATGATGGGCGTGAAGCATGAATTCGGGCGGGACCACCCGCTCAAGTTCCAGCTCCACTTCGAGCGGCGTGTTGCCCGGCGCCAGCCCGGTTCGATTGCCGACGCGAAATACATGCGTATCCACTGCAATGGTGCGCTCGCCGAAAGCCATGTTGAGCACGACATTGGCGGTCTTGCGGCCCGCTCCTGGCAATGACTCGATCTCCGCGCGCGTGCGCGGCACCTCGCCGCCAAATTCCCTGATCAGTTTTTCCGAGATCGCAATCACGTTGCGGGCCTTGGTGCGGTAGAGCCCGATGGTTTTGATGTAATCGCGCAGCTTCTCCTCGCCGAGTGCAAGCGTTTTTTGCGGCGTATCGGCGACCGCAAACAGCGCGCGGGTCGCCTTGTTGACGCCGGCGTCGGTAGCCTGGGCAGACAGCACCACCGCGACCAGCAGCGTGTAGGGGTTGAGATGTTCCAGCTCGCCCTTGGGATCTGGATTGGCCTTTTGAAATCGGCTGAACGCCTCGCGTACTTCAGCGGATGTCCAGCGCCGCAACGCCCCGACCGATTTTTTCGCTCTCAGCGCCGGCCCCGTTTTGACCACCGGTTTTCTGGCTGGTTTATTGCGCTTTGGGGCGGCGGCGGAGGGACCTGGAAGGTTCCTGCCGCGTTTGGAAACCGTCGATCTGGATTTTAGCAGGGGCTTGCGGGTGATTTTCGCCATGGTGTGGGTATACTGACGCAATGACATCAAGCAATGATTTTGATCCGCAGCCCCAGCCGGAATTGTTTTCGGCGCTGCTGACGCCGCATCGGTCTTTGAACCGCGCCGGATTTTTGGCATTGATGATGTTTGTCAGCTTCGTCAGTTTCGCCGCGGGTCTCGCATTTTTGCTGATGGGCGCCTGGCCAGTTCTTGGGTTTTTCGGTCTTGATGTGTTGGCGATCTATTGGGCCTTCAAAATCAATTTCCAGCGCGGCCGGGCGAGCGAGGAAATCCACGTCACGGCTTGCGAATTGCGGGTGCGCCGGGTCAGCCACCGCGGCCATGTGATCGAATTCGTGCTCAATCCGCTGTGGGTGCAGCTCGATCAAAAAATCCATGCAGAGTATGGCATCGAGAAGCTCTATCTGCTTTCGAAAGGTCGCCGCGTGTCGATCGCGAGCTTCCTTGGTCCCGACGAAAAGGCTAGTTTTGCCAAAGGATTAATTGCCGCGCTGCAGGCCGCCAAGCGCGGCCCGACCTATAATCCCGTGATTTAGGATAACTTTCCCGAGCCCCAACTGGCCCGGGAACCCGACGGAAAAGCTCATCGGAAATCGGGTGGTTTTGACACCCCAACCGGCCTACATCAGTAGCCATGATGAATCGCGCCATACACGACCAAAACCTGACCAGACCGGGCACGCACAACGCCGCCGTCCGCGATTATGACTCGGTGCGGCGCGCGATCGCGTTTATCTCGGAGCACTGGCGCACGCAGCCGACCATCGAAGCGGTTGCAGATGCCGCAGCCGTGACGCCCGATGAGCTGCACCATCTGTTTCGCCGCTGGGCGGGACTGACGCCCAAGGCTTTCATGCAGGCGCTGACGCTCGATCATGCCAAGGGTCTGTTGCGCGATTCCGCGAGCATCCTCGACGCAGCCCTGGATTCCGGCCTCTCCGGCCCGGGACGGCTGCATGATCTGTTTGTGACGCATGAAGCGATGTCGCCAGGCGAATGGAAGAACGGCGGCGCAGACATGACGCTGCGCTACGGTTTTCATCCCTCGCCGTTCGGGACCGCGATCGTGATCGCCACTGGCCGGGGCTTGGCCGGCCTTGCTTTCGCCGATCCTGGTGAGGAACCGGCCGCGCTCGCCGACATGCAGCGGCGCTGGCCGCGCGCGAACTATCTGGAAGACCTCGGCGGCACCTCGGAGCTGGCGCGGCGTATCTTCGATACCAAATTGTGGCGCCCGGATCAGCCGCTGCGAGTGGTGCTGATCGGCACCGATTTCGAGGTGCGCGTCTGGGAGACGCTGTTGAAAATTCCGATGGGGCGCGCGGTCTGTTACTCGGATATCGCAACCAGGATCAAAAGCCCCAAGGCGTCACGCGCGGTCGGAGCGGCGGTCGGAAAGAACCCGATCTCGTTCGTGGTGCCGTGTCACCGCGCGCTCGGCAAGGGAGGCGCGCTGACCGGCTATCACTGGGGCGTCACGCGCAAGCAAGCGATGATCGGCTGGGAAGCCGGGCAAGTGGGAATGCACTGATCCTCCCGTCTCGAAATTGAGCACGATCCAAGGCGCAAACGCTTCGCGTTTGTCATGCGCTAGCGCTCGAGCCGTTTCCACATGATGGCGGTGTCGCAAAGCCGGCCATCGGGAAACAGCGCATAGTCCGGCACCACTCCGGTTTGCGTCCAGCCCGCGCGCAAATACAGCCGATGCCCGTTTTCGCCCGGCACCGTGTCCAGCACAAGCAACCAGCGGCTATGCCGCCGAGCTTCCTCCTCGACCCGCGCCATCAAGGCTAGTCCGACGCCACAACCTCGCGCGGATCGATGCACCAGCAACTTTTTGATGTCGGCGCGGTGCGGCTGATTGGGCGGCGTATCCAGTCCGAGCTGCACCGAGCCAACAATCCGGCCATCGAGCGTTGCGGCCAGCAATATCGTGTCGCCCGATTCGACCGAGCTTGCGACGTTGCGAAAGAACGCCAAGGCCTGATCTTGAGAGAACGGCGACATGAAGCTGACGCTGGCGCCGCCCTCGACGCAGTCGACCAGGACATCAGCCAGTTGCGCCAGCGCGCTGTCTGCGAGCGGCGGCCTGAGACATACGATCTCGGCCTTGTTGCTCGCCTTGTTGCTCATGCCGCCAGATCGAGCTTCGAGGCCACCGTGGCATCGGCGTTCAGCCGATAGATGATCGGCACGCCGGTGGCGAGCTCGCGGGCCAGAATGCCTTCCGGCGAAAGTTTTTCCAAGACCATGATCAGCGCGCGCAGTGAATTGCCATGAGCGGCGACCAGCGTGCGCTCGCCGCGCAACACGCAGGGCAGGATCTCCTGAACGTAATAGGGCAGCGTGCGCGCCAAGGTATCCTTCAGGCTTTCTCCTCCAGGCGGCGCCACGTCGTATGAGCGCCGCCAGACATGCACCTGCTCCTCGCCCCATTTCTTCCGGGCATCATCCTTGTTGAGACCTGACAAATCGCCGTAGTCGCGCTCGTTCAGCGCCAGGTGCTTCCTTACGGGAAGGCCGGTCTGACCGAGTTCGGCCAGCGTCAGATCGAGGGTGTGCTGCGCGCGCTTGAGTACCGAGGTAAAGGCGATGTCGAACGACAGCCCGTGCGCCTTCAACTTGCGCCCTGCTTCCCTCGCCTCGGCGATCCCCTGTGCAGTGAGATCAGGATCCTTCCAACCGGTGAAAAGGTTCTTCAGGTTCCATTCGCTCTGGCCATGACGCACCAGCACGAGGAGACGGTCGCTCATTTTGTCAATCCGTTCAGATCGCTGGATATCGCCCAATCAGAAGTCAGTTAACCCGAGCACATCGGTCATCGAATACAGCCCGGGCTTCTGGCTGCGCGCCCACAGCGCGGCTTTGATGGCGCCCTGCGCGAACATGGTGCGGTCTTCGGCCCGGTGCGTCAGCTCGATGCGTTCCATGGGCCCCGCGAAAATCACGCTGTGATCGCCGGTGACGGTGCCGCCGCGCAACGAGGCAAAGCCAATATCGCCGGAGCGCCGCGCTCCGGTTTCCCCGTCGCGGCCACGCGCCGAGTACTCATCGAGCGCGATCTT
Organism: Alphaproteobacteria bacterium; assembly: GCA_005884855.1. Taxonomy (GTDB): domain Bacteria; phylum Pseudomonadota; class Alphaproteobacteria; order Rhizobiales; family Xanthobacteraceae; genus Bradyrhizobium. The sequence goes on from VAZS01000398.1 coordinate 6,525, forward strand.
GCGGCCGGCGGCAGCGGCCTCTCCCAGCATTAAAGCCGTGCCGGACGGAGCGTCGATCTTGGCGCGATGGTGCATCTCAAGAATTTCGATGTCGAAGCTTTCGTCCAACGATTGCGCCACGCGCTTGACCAGCGCCGCCAGCAGGTTGACGCCAAGGCTCATATTGCCTGACTTGACGACAATCGCGCGGGAGGTGACGCTCTTGATCACGGCGTCATCGGAAGCCGAAAGCCCGGTGGTGCCGATCACGTGAACGATACGGCGCTCGGCGGCGATCGCGACATTGGCGATGGTTGCGCCGGGCACCGTGAAATCGAGGATGCCGTCGGCGTTTGCAGACAGCGACCACAGGTCAGCCGATAGCTTGACGCCATTTGCGGGCAGCCCTGCAAGCATGCCGGCATCTTTTCCCAGCAATTGGGACCCTGGCGCTTCCAGCGCGCCGGTCAAGACCGCGCCTTCGGTATCAGAGATGACGCGCGTCAGCGCGCGCCCCATCCGGCCGCCGGCGCCCGCAACGATCAACCGCATCTCGGACATTTTTCAAACCTCGCCCTTGCCGTATAGCCGGGGGAGCGGTTTACGGCAACGAGCAACTCCTCGATTTAAGGCTGCGGACCGTCGTAGCCTTCGATAATCAGAAGGTCGCTCTCGGCATGAGCTGATCGGATCGCTAGCAGGCGCACATATTCCGGTGAATTGTAACAGGCGAGCGCGGTTTCATAATCCTTGAATTCCAGCACCACATTGCGCGAGCGCGACGATCCTTCCTTGGGGACATGCTTGCCACCACGCACCAGAAATTTTGCACCGTATTTTGCGAATACCGCACCGTTCTGCTCGACGTATTCCTTGTATCCGTCCATGTTGTGAACATCGACACGCGCGATCCAGTAGCCCTTTGCCATTGGTGTTTTCTCCTGTCTGCTATTTGCCAAGCGCCTGCAGTATCTCCGCCCGCATGGCGTCCGCCGCGGCCTTGGGGTCGGCGGCTTCCAGTACCGGCCGTCCCACCACCAGGTAATCCGCGCCGGCCGCGATGGCGCGCCCTGGAGTCATGATGCGCTTCTGGTCGCCCACGGCCGCGCCCGCCGGACGAATGCCCGGCGTCACCAGTACCATCCGATGGCCGACAATCCTGTGCAGGCTTGCCGCCTCTTCGGCTGAGCAGACGAGGCCATCGACGCCCAGCACCTGCGCCTGCTGGGCGCGAGCCTCGACCAGATCGGAGACGCCGAGGCGATAACCAGCCGCATGCAGGTCGCCGTCATCGTAGGAGGTCAACACTGTGACGGCGAGAATCTTCAGGCCTGATCCTCTGGCGGCCTCGACCGCAGCGCGCATGGTTTGCGGGTAGGCGTGCACGGTCAGAAACGTCGCGCCTAGTTTGGCTACGCTCTCGACACCTCGCGCCACCGTATTGCCGATGTCATGCAGCTTGAGATCGACGAACACCTTCTTGCCGGCGTTCGCCAGTTGGCGCACCAGCGGCAAGCCTCCGGCGTAAGCGAGCTGATAGCCGATCTTGTAAAACGTGACGCTGTCGCCGAGCCGCGCGACCATGGCTTCCGCCGCATCGAGCGCGGGCAAATCGAGCGCCACTCATAAGCCTGGCCTGCGAACGAAAGCGCGAGTTGATTGGGAATAACGGTTGCGTGGCAGGCGGTCAGAATAAGCCGCAGCGCCGCCAGCGATCGGGTACCGCCGAGGCGGCTTTCGGAGGCGGCTGCGATCGCAAAGGCGCGCTCGCGAAAAACCTGTCCGCGCGTTTCGTGCGCATCCTGCACCCGGCTCACCCAGTCAATGGTGTTCTTGACCAGCGGCGGCACCGAGGAATTGTATTCCGGCGTGACAATCAATACGCCATGATGAACCCCGATCATGCGTTTGAGATTGACCGCGTTCTTCGGCACGCCGGACTTGTTCTGGAGATCGCCATCGAAAATCGGTAGCGGAAAATCAGCGAGAGAAATCCGGGTGACTTCCGCGCCAGCCTGCGCCAATTCATAGGCGGCCGTGGCCGCAAGCCTCGCATTGAGCGAGCCGGTGCGAAGCGAACCGGGGATCACCAGGATTTTGAGTGAGGACATGTTAAGTCGCGTTCAGGACAAAACCCGCCGGAATCGGCCGCAGGTGTGGTCAGTCCTTGCGATACACCCAGACACGGGCCGGCGGAAGGTTCATCCAAATGCGTTCGGAAGCTTCTGTGGACACGCCGGGCAACGATTTCGGAATCGGCGGCGCAACCGAGTAGGTGAACTGCACGAATGGCGCGCCGGGCGCGAGCGCAACGAACGCATCGCGGATCAGCTTTAGCCGGGTGAGCATGGGCTTGGTAACGAGCGGCAACCCGGAAACCACCGCCGAGGCCGGAGCGCTCAGTACATTGCGCAGCGAGTCTCGAAGCGTATAGGCATCGGCCTGCACGACCTTTGCGTGCGGATAGCGGTCGCGAAGCAATGCGCAAAAGCCGGGATTGTATTCGACGAGCACGAGACGCTTCTGATCCACACCATGCTCAATCAAAGCGCTCGTGATTGCACCAGTGCCTGGCCCAAGTTCAACGACGGGTCCCAAGGAGCCGATGTCGACATATTGCGCCATGGTGCGCGCCAGCACGCGTCCCGAAGGCATGACCGCGCCCATGTGCAGCGGCTTCTCGATCCATGAACGGAGAAAACGAACCTCATCGTCGAGACGAAGGGGTTTTTTCAACGCACGGGCGGACGATTGCATTGGCATGTCGCTACCAGGCGGGACCGCGTTTGAGCGGTAGTGATCAAAAAATGGTCATAAAGACGTATAGGTCGCAGGCGATACGGTCAAGCCGGACAGGCCCGCGCAGAACTCGTCAACTGCGAGCGTTGCGAAGTTAACACTATGCGCTGCTTAAGGTTTTAAGGGCGCGGCCGAGCCGACCAGGACGTAGTTATACTGACCGGACGCTCATTGATTCGCACGGCTGCCGAAAAAGTCCTTAACCTTGGTGAAGAAGCCCGCCGCTTCCGGCTGGGTCGCGCCGGACGATAATTTTTCGAACTCGGCCAGCAGTTCCTGCTGCTTCTTTGTGAGATTCTGCGGAGTTTCGACCACGACCTGAACATACATGTCGCCAGTCTGGCGCGAACGGAGGACCGGCATGCCCTTCGACGCAATGCGAAAGCGGCGGCCGGACTGGGTTCCCGAAGGAATCCTGACCTTGGTCTTCCCCTTGTCGATGGTCGGCACCTCGAACTCGCCGCCCAGCGCCGCCGCCACCATCGAGATCGGCACGCGGCAATGCAGGTCGGCGCCGTCGCGCTGGAAGAACTCATGCGGGGCCAACGACAGAAAGATGTAGAGATCGCCGGGCGGGCCGCCGCGGACCCCCGCCTCGCCCTCGCCGGCAAGCCGGATGCGGGTGCCGTCTTCCACTCCTTGGGGAATATTGACCGACAAGGTTCGCTCGCGCGTCACCCGGCCAGAACCTGCGCATGCCGGGCAAGGATCCTCGATCATCTGCCCGCGACCCTGACAACCCGGGCAGGTTCGCTCCAGAGTGAAGAAGCCCTGCGCCTGGCGCACCCGGCCGGCGCCGCCGCACATCGAGCAGGTCTTCGGCTTGGTGCCGGCCTTCGCGCCGGTACCGGAACACGACTCGCAGGTGACCGAAACCGGGATCTCGATTTGGGCGGTCTTGCCGAGGAAGGCTTCCTCCAGCGTGATTTCCATGTTGTAGCGCAAATCGGCGCCGCGCTCGCGCCCGCCGCCACGCCCGCGCTGCCCGCCCATGCCGAACAGGTCTTCGAAGATATCCGAAAACGAGGAAGCAAACCCGGCGCCGAATCCGGGACCACCGCCGCCCATGCCTTGTTCGAATGCCGCATGACCGAAGCGGTCATAGGCAGCGCGCTTGTCGCCGTCTTTGAGAACTTCGTAGGCCTCGTTGATTTCCTTGAAGCGCACTTCGCTGGTGGAGTCGCCCGGATTCTTGTCCGGGTGCCATTTCATCGCAAGCTTGCGGAACGCCGCCTTGAGTTTGGATTCGTCCGCGTTGCGGTCCACTCCAAGGGTTTCGTAGTAGCAGCGCTTGGTGGACATCCGTCAAATCCGCCCGATATTCGTCTTGTTTCCGAACAATGCGCGTGGCGAATGCAGCCTGCGGCTTAAACAAAAAATGACCCCCACTCCTCGAGACGCGGCTGGCGTGCTCTTCAGAATGAGGGTCATGATAACCGCCCGCTTTAAGCAGACTTCTTGTTGTTCTTGTCGTCGTCTACTTCAGTGAATTCCGCGTCGACGACGTCGTCCTTTGCAGCATCCTTGGCGGCATCGCTCTCGGCCTGCTGCTTGTACATCGCTTCGCCAAGCTTCATCGAAACTTGCGCCAGGGTGTTGGTCTTGGCCTTGATCGCCTCGGCATCGTCGCCCTTCAGCGCTTCCTTCAAATCGCTGACGGCATCTTCGATCGCGCGACGCTCGGTATCGGCGATCTTCGAGCCGTGCTCGGCCAGCGCCTTCTCGGTGGAATGCACCAGCGCGTCGGCATGGTTCTTGGCATCGACCGCCTCGCGGCGTTTCTTGTCCTCGGCCGCATTGGCCTCGGCGTCCTTGACCATCTTCTGGATGTCGGCTTCCGAAAGGCCTCCCGAGGCCTGGATGCGGATCTGCTGCTCCTTGCCCGTTGCCTTGTCCTTTGCCGACACGTTGACGATACCGTTGGCGTCGATATCGAACGTGACTTCGATTTGCGGCATGCCGCGCGGCGCGGGGGGAATGCCCATCAGATCGAACTGGCCGAGAACCTTGTTGTCGGCCGCCATTTCACGCTCGCCCTGGAACACGCGAATCGTAACTGCGTTCTGGTTGTCCTCGGCGGTCGAGAACACCTGGCTCTTCTTGGTCGGAATGGTGGTGTTGCGATCGATGATTCGGGTGAACACCCCGCCCAGCGTCTCGATCCCAAGCGACAGCGGCGTGACGTCGAGCAGCAGCACGTCTTTGACGTCGCCCTGCAGCACACCGGCCTGGATCGCGGCACCGATGGCTACGACTTCGTCCGGGTTGACGCCCTTGTGCGGCTCCTTGCCGAAGAACTGTTTCACCACTTCCTGGATTTTCGGCATCCGGGTCATGCCGCCGACCAGAACCACTTCGCCGACTTCGCCAGCGGTGAGGCCGGCGTCCTTTAGCGCCTTGCGGCAGGGCTCGATGGTCTTATCGACGAGTTCCTGAACCAGCGCCTCGAATTTGGCGCGCGTCAGTTTCATCGTCAGATGCTTCGGGCCTGACTGATCGGCCGTGATGAACGGTAGATTGATCTCGGTCTGCGTGGTCGAGGACAATTCGATCTTGGCTTTTTCGGCGGCCTCTTTCAGGCGCTGCAGGGCAAGCTTGTCGCTGCGCAGGTTTATCCCCTGCTCCTTCTGGAATTCGTCGGCCAGATAGTTGACCAGCCGCATGTCGAAGTCTTCGCCGCCGAGGAAGGTGTCGCCATTGGTCGACTTGACCTCGAACACGCCATCGCCGATCTCAAGAATCGATATGTCGAAGGTGCCGCCGCCGAGATCGTACACGGCGATCGTGCCGGACTTCGTCTTGTCGAGACCGTAAGCGAGCGCGGCCGCAGTCGGCTCGTTGATGATGCGCAGTACCTCAAGCCCGGCAATCTTTCCGGCATCCTTGGTGGCTTGGCGTTGCGCGTCGTTGAAATAGGCCGGCACGGTGATGACGGCTTGCTCTACCTTCTGCCCAAGATGGGCTTCGGCGGTCTCTTTCATCTTCTGCAGGATGAAAGCGGAAATCTGCGAGGGAGAGTAGGTCTTGCCGTCGGCCTCGACCCAGGCATCGCCGTTGGACGCCTTGACGATCTTGTATGGGACAAGCTTCTTGTCCTTTTCGACCATTGGGTCGTCATAGCGGCGGCCGACGAGGCGCTTGACCGCAAAGAAGGTGCGCTCGGGATTGGTCACCGCCTGACGCTTCGCGGGCTGGCCGACCAGGCGCTCGCCGTCATCGCTAAAAGCGACAATCGACGGGGTCGTTCGCATGCCCTCGGCGTTTTCGATGACTTTGGCTGTCTTGCCATCCATTACGGCAACGCACGAATTCGTGGTGCCGAGATCGATCCCGATGACCTTTCCCATTGTCCTCATATCCTTTTTTTTTGCGGCAGGTTGGCTGGGCCCTGACGGCGCACCAATCCAAACCCCCAAAGATCAAATGCTCGCGATATTGCGACGGTGAGCCTCATATAGGAGGGGGGTACTGGCCTGCAAGGACCGGAGGGCAACGTTACCCCACGAAAACCATCAGCCTTGAAACATAGTATCGGTTGGTGGTCCGGGCGCCTCAGAAGAATCCTCAGAAGAATAGCGGCCAGCCGCTCTCAGATGGGCCGCGGGACTGGAGCCGGCCGGGATTCGATCGGCTTCGCCAAACTGCCAGAATCGGGGCTTGTGCCCTGTTGCACGGTCGCCAAAACCGCTAGAAAGCGGCGCATGAAACGCGGCCTCATCACCGGCGCGACGAGCTGCCGACCATTGAACGGCCCCAATGCAAATCAATAGAAAATCCGTATGAAGCCCATCCGCCTATTCGCCGCGGCTGCCCTGCTCATCGGCATCGGCTGTCCGGCGTTCGCAGCCGACCCGGTATTTCCGCCGGGCATGCGGGTCGGCCTGACGCCGCTTGTCGGTCTTTCCCGCGCAAAAACATTCGTTGGATTCGAGACCGAGGACCAGGGCGTCAAGGTATTGGTCACGGAGTTGCCGGCCGAGGCTTATGGTGAAGTAATGAACGCCTTCAAGGCCAATCCGGCCGGCGCAGGCGGCGTCAAGCCCGAGAGCATCGAGACATCGGCCGGACTTGCCTACTTCACCGCTGAAAGCGCCAAGGACGGCCCGACCAACGTGCGGCGTTATTCGATGATCCTGCCCGGCGGCACGTTCTCCGGCTATATCGCCGTGCAGGTGCCGGAGAATGCGGGCAAAATCTACACCGACGACGCCGTGCGCCAGATGTTCGCATCCGCTGTGATCCGCAAGGAAGTTCCGGTCGACGAGCAGCTCGGGCTGATGCCGTTCAAAATCGGCGAACTTAGCGATTTCAAAAACGTTCGCACCCTGGCGGCTGGCGGCGCCATCATTCTCGCCGACGGCGATGAAACGACGGGATTTGAGCCGGCACCCTTTATGGTAATTGGTATCATCGGATCCGCGCCGGCGCAGCCCGACGATCGAGGCCGATTCGCCCAACAGGTCGCAACCACGATTCCCGGCGTCCGCGACGCGCGGATCACGGTGTCCGAGCCGATACGCATCGACGGCATGCCCGGCTATGAAACTCGCGTCGATGCCACCAGCGGCAAGGACAATATCTCCGTCACGGTGGTGCAATGGCTTCGATTCGGCGGCAAAACCACCTTGCGCATCATCGGGAGCGCCCCGCGCGACGTTTGGTCGAAAGCATTTCCACGGTTCCGCGCCGTTCGCGACGGCCTTGCGCCACGCGGCTGAGGCGCATTCGTGCGCTTACAAACCCCGGGCGAGCGCCGGCGTCAAGCGCACCGAGTCAAATGTTTCTTGCAAACGATTTTTGCAAACGATGTTGCGGTCTGAATTGATTCGGGAAGCGCGTCGGCACTACCGACGTCGATATTACGTCTCAACCGCTTTGGCTTCGGCCTTCATCCCGCCCTTGGAGACCGCAACCAGTGCTGGCCGCAACACGCGGTCGCCGATCATGTAGCCAGCCTGCACCACCTGAACCACCGTTCCCGGCGGCACGGAGGGATCGGGCACTTCGTACATCGCCTGCTGGAAATTCGGATCGAACTTTTCGCCCGATGGATCGAATTTCTTGACCCCGTTTTTCTCCAGCGTGTTCAGCAATGAACGCTCGGTGAGTTCGACGCCGTCTATCAGCGCCTTGAGGCCCGGATCGGCGGACGCTTTGGCTTCGGCCGGAACCGCATCGAGCGCACGCTGCAGATTGTCGGCGATGTCGAGAATGTCGCGCGCAAAACCGGAGATGCCATAGGCGCGCGCATCGGCCACCTCGCGCACGGTCCGCTTGCGCAGGTTTTCCATTTCCGCCAGCGTGCGGAGCATCTTGTCGCGCGCCTCCGCGGCTTCCTTTGCCAGCGCCTCCGCCGATCCTTCTTCGGGATCGTCGGGCATGACGTACGGCTTGGAAACGACAGGCTCCGGTCCTTGCGCCGGCTTCACCGGCTCGTCGTTCTCCCGGTTGGGATCGGTCATGGACTATCCTCTTGAAAATCGCCTTGGGGGATGGAGCGTTGCTGGCCGGGATATCGTGCTTTAGGCGCAGAAAATCAAGCGCCCCGCCTGCTCAGGCTAAATGCTGCCGGGATGCATGAAGAAGGCCCGGCTCGCCGCGGCGCGATCATCCGCCTAGGATCCGGCTGACGATGCGCGCAGCGTAATCCACCGTTGGAATTACCCTTGCATAGTTGAGGCGGGTAGGTCCGATGACGCCGAGCACGCCGACAATGTGACCAGCGGCATCGCCGTAGGGCGCTATAATAGTGGACGAGCCCGACAGCGAGAACAGCTTGTTCTCCGAGCCGATGAAAATCCGCACGCCTTCGGCGCGTTCAGCGCGGCCCAACAGATCGATCACGCCGCGCTTGGTCTCGAGATCGTCGAACAGCAATCGCACGCGTTCCAGATCTTCCAGCGCATGCAGATCTTCCAGCAGATTGGCATGACCGCGCACGATGAGCTGCCGATCGTCAGTTTCGCCGCCAGACCAGCTCGCCACGCCGGCCGCGATCACTTTCTGCGTCAGTTCATCGAGCTCGGCGCGGTTTTGCGCCAACGCGGTTTCAAGTTCGAGACGCGCTTCGGCCAGCGTCCTTCCCCGAATCCGGGAATTGAGAAAGTTGGTGGCTTCGGTGAGCGCCGATGACGGCACCCCGGGCGCCAGCGTGAGCACCCGGTTTTCGACC
>VAZS01000399.1 GCA_005884855.1 Alphaproteobacteria bacterium
AATTCATCGATAGCATGTTCGATATCGTCCGCACCGGAAACCGGTAGAACTGTCGGCTTGATCGCGAACGATGGTGCGGAGGCTTCGATCAGGCGCGTATAGTAGGAGCCGCCGCCGGGCGCCAATTTCGGATTGAATATGAATGCGACGCGCTTGACGCTGGGCGCGACTTCTTTGAGCAGCTCCAACCATTTGCCTGTCAGCGAGGACTCAACGTTCGTAAATCCGGTTGCATTACCGCCCGGGCGTGCCAGGCTTTCGACGAAGCGCTCCCCGACGGGGTCGGAGACCACAGTGAAAACTACTGGGATCGTGCGGGTTTGCCTCAGGAGCGCCGCGGTTACCGGGGTGCTCCTGGCCAAGATCACGTCGGGTTTGAGCGCAATAAGCTCTCTTGCAAGAGCTTGCATCCGTTCCGGATCGCCCGCTGCCCCACGAAGGTCGATCTGCAGATTGTGGTCGTTCCTCCATCCTAGTTCTTGCATGGCCGCCTTGAACGCCGCGACACTGGCCTGAGCTTCCGGATCGTCCTGCGCCACCTGCACAATCACGCCAATACGGCGGAGCTCATCGCGCTGCTGGGCACGTACAGCCAGCGGCACCGCAAAAGCGGCGCCGCCCACAGCCAAAATGAATTTGCGCCGTCGCATACTCGTCCCCTTTGGGACCAAGGCCCTGCAATGCTAAATCATACCAGTTTGCGACTTGCTGGCGACGTTGAAATGGCCCACAGCCGCCGAGGATCTTTGATCAAGGCCGATGCCGGCGGTCAAACGCAGACCTCAGGACCGCGTATATTTGCGGACCTCAGGACCGCGTATATTTTATGTCTTGCTCTTCCCCCTCAACGGCGGACATCGGAGAGGGCAGTAGTTGCGTCCGCTAAGTGCCCATGAGCGGACGAGACCAATCTATTCGATCACCTCGTCCGCGCCCACGAGGAGAGACGGCGGAATCGTGAGGCCAAGCGCTTTAGCGGTCCTCATGTTGATAGCGAAGTCAATGCGCGTAGGACCTTGGAACGGCAACTCGCCCGCTTCGGCTCCATTAAAGATGCGCTCGACATAGCCTGCTACTTGTTGGCTAAGTTCTCTGAGGTTGGGGCCATAGCCAATCAACAAGCCCTTGTGCGCGCCCTCGCGAAAGCCTCCAACCGTTGGCAATCCGCTCCTTGCCGCAAGCTCGCCGAGCTGTTCGCTGTCGCGATACAGCTCCGGAGTAGGCACGATCACGAGGGCTTCCACGCCAGCGCCGCGCATGGCATCAAATGCGGCTGCATACTCGTTCGGGCTCTCGATCCAGATTTCGACCAGTTCAAGTCCTGCCTCGGCAGCAGCCTTGCGCAAAGGCAATATGCCCGCTTCCACGACCTTACGGTGATTGGAGAGCACTGCAATTCGGCGCACCGAAGGCAATGCCTCACGAAGCAGGGACAGACGCTTGACCTCGAGTTCCGGTGCGATCAGGCAAACGCCCGTGACGTTGCCGCCCGGGTGCGCCCAGCTCTCGGCGACACCGGCGTGGACCGGGTCCGTACCGATTGGTGAGGCGACAATTGGGATTGTGGTCGTCGCTGCGCGGGCCGCATGAAGCGCCCAATCGGATGAGGCGATGATCACATCGGCTTTGTCGCTAACTAGGGCCCGTGCCAGCTCCGGCATTTGCCCCTCCGCTCCAACGCGAACATCGACGAGCAGATTGCGGCCTTCGACAAAGCCGCGCGCCGCTAAGTAGGGCAGTATGACGGCGCGGACAGCGTTCTCATCAGCGAGTGTGAGCACGCCCATGCGCCAAATCCGATCCGCAGCTCCTGCATACTTCGGCGAAATTGTCACCAGCATCGCGCAAACGAGCACAACCCGCGCCATTTCAACTCTCCTTTGAAGGCTCTCCTCCGATCTTACCACTCCCCGCGATACCAGGAACGTCCGCTTTGGGGTTTCAAAAGCGGACCCCAAGCAGAGTAGGTAACTGAATTCGAACGTATGAAGGCTCCCGGCCCACCAGGACGTCCGCCCAAAAAACAATATTATGACAAGCGCATGATGTCGGAAGCGTCGCGCCTCATTCGTCCTTTGGGTGAAGAAAGGAGACACGCATGAAGTCGTCGTATCGATGGGTGATCGTGGCTTGCGGCGCGCTCATGACCTGCGTCGGGATCGGGGCGATGTTCTCGCTGGCCGTCTACCTGCAGCCGATGTCGGTGGACACCGGCTGGTCGCGCACCGGAATATCGAGCGCCATGACGCTCGATTTTCTTGTCATGGGAGCGGCGGGGTTTGGCTGGGGCGCGGCGAGTGACAAGTTCGGGCCACGCGTCGTCGTACTGTGCGGCGCTGTGCTGCTGGGGCTCGGGTTGCTGCTCGCGAGCCGCGCAACCTCGCTGCTGCAGTTCCAGCTCACCTACGGGGTAATGGTGGGTCTGGCCAGCGGCGCGTTTTTTGCGCCGATGATCGCGGCAGCTACCGACTGGTTTGAGGACAATCGCAGCCTCGCGGTCTCCCTGGTCTCGGCTGGCATGGGAGTTGCGCCAATGACCGTCTCGCCGCTGGCGCGCTGGCTGATCTCCACCTACGATTGGCGCACGGCGATGATGACGATCGGCTTTGTCGCATGGTCGCTTCTGATCCCGACCGCGTTACTGGTGCGACGGCCGCCCGCAAAGCCGGCCGCGGCTTCGAGCCCGATGCCCAGCGTGCCGCAAACTTCATCATCGGCGATCGAGGCGTTTCGATCGCCGCAGTTCATTGTGCTGGCGGCGACCTTCTTCCTGTGCTGCGCAGCCCATTCCGGGCCGATCTTCCACATGGTGAGCTATGCGATCGGCTGCGGAATAGCCCCCCTCGCCGCCGTCTCGATCTACAGTGTCGAGGGCCTATCAGGCCTCGGCGGGCGGCTCCTGCTCGGCTTGCTGGCCGACCGTTTCGGCGCAAAACGGGTGCTGGTGGCAGGCCTGCTGGTACAGGCCGTTGCGATCGCGAGCTATCTGATGGTGGACCGGCTCGCCGAGTTCTACTCGCTTGCCGTGGTGTTCGGCGCCGCTTACGGCGGAGTGATGCCGCTCTATGCGGTGCTGGCGCGCGAATCCTTTGGCCAACGCGTGATGGGAACCGTGTTCGGCGCCATGACAATGGTGTCCTCCATCGGCATGGCTTTCGGCCCGTGGGCCGGAGGAACGATATTCGACGCCTTCAACAGCTATGCCTGGCTCTTCATCGGTGCGTCCGCCGTGGGGCTCGGCGCCGTAGGGATATCACTGGTTTTCACGGCGCGGCCGCAAATGCAAGCGCTGCGAGCTTAAACCCACGCGCCATCAAGCCGTCCGATTTTGATTGCCTTCAAAACAGGAGTATTCAACCATCCAGTTTTGCTGTTTGCGGGGGATACGATGATACCAGGCAATGCGGACGTCTCGTCGATACTGGATCGTATCCTGGATACGGCGGCAGACAACCTGAGAATCGCGAAGATCATCGTGCTGATGGGCCTGGATCCCAACAACGTCACCTATGACGCGATCTTCGACCGCCTTTTTGAGATCATGCTGGGCCAGATCACGCTCGCCAACATGTGCGCCCTGATGGGCTCGATCTTCTTTGTCGCCACCTTATTGATGCGGACGATGATGCCGCTGCGCATTTCCAACATCATCAGCAACGTGTTCTTTGTCGCCTTTGGCGCGCTCGCCGCCGACATACGAACGTTTCTTATGTATCTGCTGTTGTTGCCTATCAATGGCGTTCGCCTCTATCAAATGCGCAAACTGGTCAAAATGGCGCGAAGCGCCACCAAGGGCGACAAGTCAATGGAATGGCTCAAGCCCTTCATGACCGAGCGCAAATATAAAAAGGGCGACAAATTGTTCAGCAAGGGCGATGCAGCCAACGAAATGTTTTTAACGGTGAGCGGCAAATTCCTGGTCAGCGAGTTCAGCATCGAACTTCCGCCGGGAAGTGTGATGGGCGAGCTCGGCTTCCTGACGCCGAATAACAGACGGACGGCAACGATCGAATGCATCGAGGCCGGTCATGTGCTGACAATCGAGTACGACAAGTTGCTGGAGATCTACTTTCAAAATCCGGAATTCGGCTATTACTTCCTCATCCTCACCAGCCAGCGCTTGCTGGAGAATAACGCTAAGCTCGAAGCGATCATCGCGCAGACCAAGATCGCGCCGCCAATTGCGATCACGGGCGTCACGGGTTGAACTTTACTGTGTAGCTCTCGCACTACGTCGCCAAGTGGCCGGTGCGGTCCCGAATGTCTTTTTGAAAGCGCGGGAAAAAGCCGCCTCGGAACTGTAACCCACCAGGTCGGCAACCTGTGCAAGCGACGCGCTGGTATTTCGGAGTTTCTGAGTGGCGACCTGCATGCGCCAACTGGCGACGTAGTGCATCGGCGGCATGCCAATCAAACTAATGAAACGGTCGGCCAACGCCGAACGCGAGAGACCGACCTCGCGACTGAGGTCATCCACGCTCCAGGCCCGCGTGATGTCTCCGTGCAGCAGGGCCAGTGCCCGCGCAACGTGTGGATCGCGCAAACCGGCGAGCCAACCGGTTTGGCCCTGCGGCAGGACTTCTGCGTAGCGCCGCACCGCTTCAATGAACAATAGCTCCGAGAGCTTCGCCAGCACGGTCTCCGAACCTGGGCGGCCGGCGGCGACTTCCTCCGCGGCATATTGGAAGGTCGAGCGAATCCATTCTGCTGCCCCACCTTGCTCGGCATCGAGTTTTAACAGTGACGGCAAGGTCGAGATCACCGGATTGTCTGCGGCGCCATCGCAGCCGAGGAACCCGCAGATCATCAGCGTGCGTCTTCCACTGCCGCCGTGATGGATCGAGAACAGTCCGCCGTCCCGGGGCGGTTGGATAATATCGCTACCAGCTACCGGCGGCAGGGTCAGGTCGCTGCCTACCAGGTGCAGGTCGTTGCGCGGCAGCAGAACGACGTCGCCGGCTCCAAGCACGAGGTCCTCTCCATCCTCGCCGTCGATCCGGATACGGAGTTCACCCTCCACGACGTAGTGATAGAGAATCAGGTGCGATGCTTCCCCGAGCGCGGGCGCGCAATGTTCTGGCGCGACACGGGCGGCCATACACCACGGCGCGAAGAACTCGGCGTGCAAGAACACGCCGCCGGTCAAATGCGCCACCCTCAACACGTCGGATAGTGCGTCCATTCGGGCTTTGTATCAGAAGCCGGTGTTCTGGTCATGTCTCCCGGCGGGCCGGTCATAGACCCTGCGAAGCCTGCCGGCCTACAGATTGCTGCATCAGCCGATCGGTTCATCCGTGCCGTCGGCGCACCGCGGAAGGAGACTGAAATGAACCTTATCAGCAATATCCGTGACAGCAGCGATCGGTATGCGCGCTGCATTCAAACGTCCAAGCGGGTCCGTTGGGACATCGACAAGGATGTGATCCGGGGGCGCAAATTCGATACCGCCCACAAGTTTCTTCCAGATGGACTTTCTCTGGCGGATGCGTTCACGACCCTGTCGGCCGATGAAAAGCGGTTCGTCAGCCAGATACAGGGCCGCACCTACGCCAATTTCTTTGGTCTGGTCGAGCGCTTCATCAATGCCAAGGTGCTGGAACTAAGTGAAGATCACTGGTTCGGCGACCAGGTTGCGCTCGAGGCGCTAGTACGGTTCAGCGACGAGGAGCTAAAGCACCAGGCGCTGTTCCGTCTTGTCGACGCGATGGTCGGCGATGTCTTGCCCCGTGGTTATCGCTTTGACGTCGATCACAACGAGGTTGCCCACGCCGTTCTTGGCAAGAGTACCTGGGCGGTGTTGGGACTGACGCTGGATATCGAGCTGTTCACCCAGCTCCACTATCGTCAGAGCATCGATGCCGATCCCCAGCTCTCCGAGCTGTTCAAGGACGTGTTCCTTTTTCATTGGAAAGAGGAAAGCCAGCACGCGATCCTCGACGAACTCGAATGGGTGCGCCACGACGCCGGGCTAACGGCGGAGAAACGGGATTCCGCGGTCGACGAATTCATCGAATTGGTCGCGGCGGTCGACGGAATCCTGCAGGCGCAAGCCAAAGCCGACGGGGGCTACTTCACGGCAACGTGCGGCCGCGCGGTCCACGAGGCGGAGGCTCGGGCGATCGAGGCCGCATTCCTCAAGGCTTACCGTTGGCAATACATCCACTCAGGCGCCCAGCACCCGCATTTCGGAAAGGTGCTCTCCAGCCTGATCACCGAAGACCAGGGCCGGCGCATCCAGTCGGCGCTCGCCACGCTGCACTGACGCAACTCATACCATCACCAACCCCAAAGGAGACTTACTATGTCTGCACAAACGAAGACTGCCGAACCCACCGTAGTCAATGGCATCAATGTCGACGACCTGTTTGGGCTGATCGAGGGCGTCAGGCGTGAACCTGCAAAGGGCAAGACACACTGGCACGTCGCCACGACCTGGCAGGGCCAGACGCGAAGCCGCGCGCGAGTCGAGAGTTTTGAAATCGGTGGAGAACCGGTGCCGCGTCGTTTCTCGATCGACATCGATGAACCGCACGCGCTGGGCGGTTCGGACCGTTTCGCCAATCCGCAAGAACATCTGATTGCAGCGCTCAACGCCTGCATGACGGTGGGTTACGTGGCGCAGTGCGCGGTGCGCGGAATCACCCTCGAAAGCCTGGCAATCGACACCGACGGCGAAATCGATCTCCGCGGCTTCCTCGGAATCGATCCTGCCGTGCCGCCGGGCTACGAGAACTTGAGCTACACAGTTCGCATCAAGGGTAACGGCACAGAACAGCAGTTCGCCGAGGTCCATAATGCGGTCATGGCGACCTCACCCAATTTCTACAATATGTCGCGGCCCGTGGCTCTCAAACCGACGCTGGTCGTCGAGTGATCGCCAGATTTGAATCGGCGAGGCGGCTGCTCGTCTTCAGCCGCCGCCTCGCTCCTCCACCAACCCCACGCAATGGAGCATCGTCATGATGTGCTGCAACGATACTCAAGACAAAAACAACGGCAGTTTCCCCCAACGGGAGATCACTGAGGAACAGTTCTTTGAGCAATTCGCCGCGATCGAAGACGGCCTTGCCCTGCTTCAAATTCAGATGCGCGCGATGTCCGAAAACGCCAAACTCTTCGGCAGCCTCGCAAGGCACATGCGGAGATCAATTTGTCCGGCGACCTTATCACCGAGATAAGACGCGCTGACCGCACTGATTTCGATGCGTGAGGGCTATTGAAGTGTTCGAGATCGTATACAGCCGGTTGCGTCGAGCGCGAAGGGCCGCAACAATCTCACAAGAGAGTTCTGAGCATGCAGCAGGTTTCGGCACAGCCTCTCGAGCGGAGGGAGGTCGCTCCCACCGACAGCGCCGAAATAGCGCTGCAAAAACGGCTGATTGTTTCGCTGTCGCTTGGACTCCTGCCTTTGACTTTGTTGTGGAGCGTAATCTACTTCGCCGCTGGCGCACCGCTCTCTGCTGCCGTCCCTGGCTTGTATATGATCATTGCCCCGATCAATGCGGCGGTCTTTGCATGGAATCGCAATCTCGTCGTCTATCGTTTCGTCCAGCTTCAAACATTTTTGATTCTTCCGTGGCTGTTGATGATGAGCCTGGGCGGCTTCAAGACTTCGAGCGTGGTCATCATATGGGCTGCATTGTGCCCGCTCGTAGCGCTTCTCCTCGAAGACCCTCGGCAATCGGTGTGTTGGATCCTTGGCTTCGTCGGGCTTCTGATCGTGAGCGCGATCCTGCAACCCTTTCTGGTCCCCGTTGGCTTGCCCGAAACTTTCGTGACTTGGTTTTTCGTGCTCAACGTTGGCGCGGTGATCGTAATTGCCTTTACGCTGCTCTATTACTTCGTCAATCAACGGAACTTCTTTCAGGAACGTTCCGAGATGCTGCTGCTTAATATTCTCCCAAAGGAAATTTCGGAGGCTCTCAGGGCCGGACATCAACCGATGCCAGCTCAATATGAGGCCGCAAGCATCCTGTTCGCCGATATCGTCGAATTCACCCCCATGGCGGCAACTATGACGCCGTTGCACTTGGTCGATCTTCTTAACGAAGTCTTTCAGTGTTTCGATGACCTGGTGGAGAAATACGGCCTTGAGAAGATCAAGACGATTGGCGATTGCTATATGGTTGCTGCAGGGGTGCCGCGATCATCTCCCAATCACGCCAGGCTGATTGTGAATTTAGCCCTCGACATGCAGGCGGCAGCAGCCGAGCGCAAGTTTGGTGACCGACAACTCTCGTTCCGCATTGGTGTCAATTCCGGCCAAGTGGTGGCCGGTGTCATCGGGCGCAAGAAATTTATCTATGACCTCTGGGGTGATGCAGTGAACGTGGCGAGCCGCATGGAGTCGCATGGGCAAAGTCGGTCCATCCAAATCACTCGCAATACTTATCAATTGATCAAGGATGAATTCGTCTGCGAGGCCAAGGGTACGATCGATGTAAAGGGGATCGATCAACTGGAGACCTGGCACGTGCTAGGAAAGAAGGCCGCTTGAGCCTGTGAATTCGCGCCTCCGCATGGTGACCCCCACCCGCCAACGTGCTCTGTGCAGTTCCAACCATTATTAGCGCTCTCGAAGCTTTGCAGGGAGGGCTAAATGCATTGGCGTATCTAATGTCCGGTCTGAGTCAATCGACCTATGACTTTGAACCGCGTTTGGTTATGGCGGCAAATTCCGCAACACGTTTACCCAGAGCGCGTGCAGCCCCCAATTCCTTTTCATCGACGCCGGGGGAATCAGGTCCGGTTGTCGCGCTCGCACCAAAGGCTCCTCCTCCACTCACCACGCTCATCTGATTGATCAGCATCGCTGCATGGATAGACTGCATTGTGGTTTCCTTCCCGTTCGAAATCGATGCTCCCGTTACGAAAGCGGCGCCAATCTTGTTTCGCATCTTGTATTCGGTAAATGGGAAGTGGAACTTGAGTGCCCAACTATCAAAGAACGCCTTCACCTCGCTGGCCATGTTTGCAAAGTAGATTGGCGATCCAACGACGAGCGCGTCGCAGGCCAACAGCTCGTCTGCTGTCACCTCGCCCACTTTTTTCAGACCGACGCTTGCGCCAGAGACACCATTTGCACCTTCAGCAACTCCTTTAGCCATTTTTTCGGTATTTCCGGTGACCGAGTGGTACACGATCAAAACCTTCGTGTCTCCGCCTGGTGCTTGTGCCTGACTTGACCGGCTGGCGAGGACCAGGCCTGCTGCCACAGAAGCGGCTCCCGCCTGCTTTAGAAACTTTCGCTTATTCATGACAGTCCCTCCCTGTTGGCATGTTTGGCCGCCGGTTCATTCGCAAGATTTCTGCTGGGCCTCGAACTTAGTCGGCTGCGCGACCGGCAGCCACGTCAACGTGAAAACGCCGCCGCCAACAATTACCTTCGTCGGGTCGGTACCGCCGTTATTGACTTTGCGACTGCGCGTGCCGAATCGATGAAGAGCCTCGCCAATGGACCTGGGGTGCGGTTCTTCAGCGTAATGATCGCAACCGAATATCGGAGTGCCGGCACGTTGACCGGCAACACCTTCAACCCGACGCGTTGTGCGCTTAACTGTGCAACGGAGCTCGGCAAGATTCCGACGAATCCCCCGGTTGCGATCAGGGTGGTCGTCAGTTGCACTGATAACGTGAGGACGCTTACCCGCGGACGCTTCAGACCGCCAGCGCGAAAGAGCTCGGCAATTTGCAGTCCGGGCACGCTGTCAGGAGACGGCAGCACCCAGGATTCCTCAAGAAGTTCGGAAAGCTCGATCCGACGACGACGCGCCCATCGGCTGTGTATCCCCCCGACTGCCACATAAGGCTCATCCAACAGCTGCTCCGAAGCCAGATCGTCCTGGACAAATGGCCGCGGCATCCGCCCGATCAGCAATTCAACTTTCCGTTCGCGCAGTTGCTCGAATTGCATCAGCGCGGTGTCGGCATGAATAATCCGGAGCTGTACGCCTGGACGCTGCCGCAGGAACTGTTCTGTTATGGCGGGCATGATACCGGCGTTGATGATCTCCGGGCAACCGACAGCCAGGTCTCCCGAGCTCGGATCGGTCAAGAACTCGATCTGCTTCAGGCCTTGGCGCATCTCGTCGAAAACGTTGACCCCGCATTTGAGCAACGCTTGGCCGTAACTCGTGAGTTCGACTCCCTGGGAATTGCGTTCGAACAATTTAACGCCCAGCGTCTGCTCCAGTTCGGAAATTGTCTTGGAGACGACGGGATGCGAAATGGCCAGCTTGGCCGAGGCTTTCGTCATGCTGCCCTGCTCTGCCACCGCGAGCAGGATATGGAGGTCCCGTAATTTGACGCGGCGGCCGATGCGGTCCGACCAGTCCATTTTCGACCCTTAGTTCAGGGGCTACAGGGACGTCGAGAAAACGAACTTCCAAACTACACCCGCCGCAGCCCATAATTCAACCTGGATTGTGGACGGATAAATCTGCCCATGTCAGCACCAGCGCTAAAGCACAGCGCAGCACAATGGAGCACAGCTATGTTGAACCGATGCATCGTCCGGAGTGCAATGATCCTCGCCATCGCGGTTTCCGCGGGCGCCAGTGCGAACGCCCAGAACGCCGTGAAGGTCGGAATGGTTATGCCGATGACCGGTGGGCTCGCAGCTGCGGGGCAGCAGGTTGTCGCCGGCGCCCGCCTGTACATCAAGCAACACGGGGATAAAGTCGCCGGCAGGCAAATCGAGCTGTTGGTCAAGGACGGCGCCTCGTCTCCCGAGACTGGAAAACGTCTGCTGCAAGAGCTCATCGTCAATGACAAGGTAGACGTCATCGGCGGAGGTCTTACGGCCGACCTGCTCCCCGGCGCATCGCTCTTTACCGAAGCCCGAATACCCGCCGTCATCATGCTATCGAGCACGACCGCGGTGGTCGATAAGTCCAGCTTCTTTGTCCGTACCAGTTGCACGCTGGCGCAATCGTCGGGAATTATTGCCAACTGGGCGATCAAGAGCGGCCTCACCAAAGCAGTGACTTTGGTCAGCGAGTTTGCACCGGGGCTGGAGGCGGAGGAGACCTTCACCAACAACTACAAGGCTGGAGGCGGGCAGATCGCCGAGAAGATCCGCGTGCCGCTGCGAAGTCCGGACTTTGCCCCGTTCCTGCAACGCGTCCACGACGCCGCACCGCAAGCGGTCTTCGTCTTCATTCCCTCCGTTCAGGCCGCCACCTTCGCCAAGCAATTCGTCGAGCGGGGCCTGGACAAAGCAGGCATCAAGCTCATCGGCACCGGCGATCTAACCGACGGCGAAGCACTGCCAACTATGGGCGACGCGATGCTCGGCGCGGTGAGAAGCACTGAAGAAGACCGGCGGTTCCAGCGACGGACCGGCACTTGTCGCGGCCATGAAAGGCGCAGCCTGGGAGAGCCCGCGCGGCCCGATGTCGATCGACCGCAACACCGGTGAGGTCGTGCATAATATCTACATTCGCCATGTCGAGAAGGTAAATGGAGAACTTCGCAACATCGAATTTGTCACCTTCAGCGACGTCAGGGATCCGCGCGTCGCGGCAAAATAAAGCATGGATGCGATTGTTGCGGGTGGCGGCATTAGCGGGCTGAGCCTGGCGCTCAGCCTGCATCAGGCTGGCATTGGGGTCCGTGTTTACGAGGCGGTAGCCGATCTCGCCCCACGTGGCGTCGGCATCAATCTACAGCCGACTGCGGTACGCGAACTTACCGAGCTTGGGCTTGGTGACGCGCTTGCTCGAATCGGCATAGCAACGCGGCAATTGAGCTACTTCAACAAATTGGGGCAGTTGATTTCGAGCGAGCCGCGAGGACTGTCGGCTGGATATCGATGGCCGCAATACTCAATTCACCGCGGACAGTTGCAGTTGCTGTTACTCGAGGCCGTACTCCAACGCATCGGTGGCGAAAATTTCCGCGGCGGGCTCAGGCTAACGGATTTCGAGCAGCGGGGCGATCGGGTCTGCACCCGCTTCCGCGACAGCGCAACCGGAGCGGAATGGCAGGATGAGGCGGATATCCTGATCGGCGCTGACGGCATCCATTCCGCGGTCCGGCGTCAACTCTACCCTGCCGAAGGCGACCCGCGCTACGCGCAGCAGATATTGTGGCGCGCGGCCGTTGATGCCGAACTTTTTCTGGGCGGCCATACCATGATCATCGCGGGGCATTTCCATCAGCGGGTCATCGCGTATCCCATCGGCAGAGCTGCAACCAACGGCAAACAGCTGACCAACTGGATCTGCCAAATGACGGTGCCGCAGGCGGCGCCCCCTCGCGAGGACTGGAACCGGCTGGTTTCGAAAGAGAAGGTGTGCGCGGCATTCGCCGGGTGGCGATTTCCATGGCTCGAGATGCATTCACTGATCGAGCAATCACCGGAGATTTACGAGTTTCCGCTGGTCGATCGCGATCCCGTTGCCGCCTGGAGCTTCGGCCGTGTCACACTGATCGGCGATGCCGCGCATCCGATGCAGCCGATTGGCGGCCAAGCGGGTTCTCAAGCCATCATCGACGCGCGCGCGCTTACCAAGGCTTTGCTCGGAGCTTCCGATGTTATCGAGGCACTTAAAAGCTATGACAGAGAACGCAGGCCCGCCATGAGCGACATCACCCTCCGCAACCGGGGTTTTGGTCCGGAAGCCGCCATGCAGCTGGTGGAGGATCGAGCACCGGATGGTTTTGAGCGGATCGAGGATGTGATTTCGCGGCAAGAACTCGATTCCATTGCCAATTCATTCTCCACGGCCGCGGGGCTGGATGTCGAGGCGGTCAATGGCAGGCGGTCCTTTGTACGACCGCTCCGCGAGACGACCATCGTTCTATGAAGCGGTCCGTCGGCCCGCTGGCAGACCCCGGTGCTATTCAATTATCTCGTCGGCGCGCGCGAGCAGTGTTGCGGGAATGGCGAGACCGAGCGCCTGGGCTGTCTTGCGATTGATCGCCAGCTCGAATTTTGTCGGTTGCTGCACGGGCAGATCAGCAGGTTTACCGCCTCTCAAAATACGATCGGCGTATGATGCCGCGAGCCGAAACTGGTCGCTGTAATCGATCCCATAGGACATCAGGCCGCCAACCGCAACGAAGTGCTGGAGCGGATAGATAGTGGGAATGCGGAAGCGGGCCGCCTGCGCCACGATGCGATCGCGGTGCAGAGCGGTGAATACGTTTGGCATTACGATAAACCCGCCATCCGGACTCTCGGCTACCGCCGCGAACGCGGCATCGATGTCGGCGGGCTCGCTTACTGGATTTACGCTCAGCTCTATACCTAGGACGGCAGCCGCAGTCTTCATCGACTGCAGATAAATACCGCCACTTGCGCCCGCATTGGCGGTTGCCGGGTTGAACAACATCGCTACGCGCTTTACCGAGGGTGCGACCTCGCGGAGCAACTCCACCCATTTGCTGCCCATAGTGGCTTCGAAATTGGTGAAGCCGGTGATATTCCCGCCGGGCCGCGAGAAGCTTTCTACGAAGCCAGTTCCGATCGGATCGGAAACGGCCACAAACAGGATCGGCACGCTGCGCGTTGCCTGCCGCACCGCATTCGTCGCGGGAGTCGTATAGGTCACGATGACTTCCGGGCCGAGACTTACCAATTCGATCGCATGTGAACGCATGCCTTCCAGGTGAGCAGCAGCCCGAAACTCGATCTGAACGTTCTGTCGCCCCGTCCAGCCCAAACCGCGAAGCGCCTCTTGGAAAGTGCTTAAATACTTTGCTGCTTCTGGACTGCCTTCAA
>VAZS01000171.1 GCA_005884855.1 Alphaproteobacteria bacterium
GTCAACGGCCGGCCGGTGCGCGATAAACTGATCCTGGGCGCGGTGCGCACCGCCTATTCCGATTACCTGCCGCGCGACCGCCATCCTGTAGTGGCGCTGTTCGTGACGCTCGATCCGCAGGAGGTCGACGCCAACGTGCACCCCGCCAAAACCGAAGTGCGATTCCGCAACGCGGGGCTGGTGCGAACGCTGATCGTGCACGCTCTGAAAGAAGGACTTGCCCGGGAAGGCAAGCGCAGCGCCGCCAACAACGACGGCGCCGCCATCGCCTCCTTCCGCCCCGCATTTGCGCCGCGTGTTGACTGGGACTGGCAGCGCTCGCCGGCCTATCCCGTCGCCGGGCTGCCTGTTTTCGACGGCTCGGCGGCGACCGCTTTTGCCGAACCAGGCCAGGCCGCGTTCGACGTCGGCGCGCCCGCCGCCGATGTGCGTTTTCAGGAAGCGGCCGATCTGCTCGACCGCCCCTTGGGCGCGGCGCGGACGCAGATACACGAGACCTACATCGTGTCGCAGACCCGCGACGGCCTTATTGTCGTGGACCAGCACGCGGCGCACGAGCGGATCGTCTATGAAAGGCTAAAGGCTTCGCTGGCGCGCAATGGCGTGCAACGGCAGATCTTGCTGATCCCGGAGATCGTCGAGCTCGACGAGGCGACCGTCGAGCGATTGGTGGCGCGCGAAAACGAGTTGGCGTCGTTCGGGCTCGCGATCGAATCCTTCGGCCCCGGCGCGATCGTAGTGCGCGAGACGCCCTCGCTGCTCGGGAAGACCGACGCCGGATCGCTGCTGCGCGACTTGGCCGAGCACATGGCCGAATGGGATGAAGCGTTGCCGCTGGAGCGCCGTTTGATGCATGTCGCCGCCACCATGGCCTGCCACGGCTCGGTGCGGGCCGGCCGCCGCCTCAAACCGGAAGAGATGAACGCGCTGCTACGCGAGATGGAAGACACCCCCAATTCCGGACAGTGTAATCACGGCCGGCCGACTTACGTGGAATTGAAGCTCGCCGACATCGAACGGCTGTTCGGGCGAAGGTAGAATCTCTATGGGAGGAGTTTATGTCGTACAAAGACGATCTTAAGGATTGGGTTCTTCTTGCAATCAAAGAGAATGGCGGAGAGGCGACACTTGTCCAAGTTGCAAAATACATTTGGGCTAATCACCAGGACGATGAAAACGGCTCGATCGGATGCGCCGGGCCGAGATTGGTGGCATCGCGGCGGTACACTTTGGTGACGCCGCCGAGTCCAAGAGCCTCGACGTTGTTGCGCAACAGCGCCCTCGCCTCGGCGCCGTTATCGACGAATAATGCGAACGCCGCGCCGCGCGAGATCGCCTCGATGCCGAGCGCGCCAGTCCCGGCAAACAGGTCGAGCACGCGCGCGCCCGTAATCGGATCGCCATAGGAATGGATCAGGATGTTGAACAGCGACTCGCGCAGGCGATCGGCGGTGGGGCGGATGCGTTGCGAGGACGGCGAGGCCAGATTGCGGCCCTTTAATCGCCCGCCGACGATGCGCATTAGGGTGTCGTTCCAACCATTGAGTGTGTCACTCGTCCGCCGGCTTCAGGTCGCGCTTGCCATGATAGCCCCGCTGCGGGCGCCGCGGCGGACCGTACCCGTTGGCTTCGGCTTCGTTGCGCGCGCGCGCTTCCTCGCTGCCGGTGCGCTGCACCAGCACGCGGCGGCCTTTACGATCGGCAATCAGACCGCTCTTGCCGGCGGGCTTGAACGGCTTTTTGCCACCGGAGGTGCCGGCGTTGTCCTCCGGTTTCGCGCCAGCCTCGCCCTGCATCGGCCGGTTGAAATCGGCGCCGGCGAGCGCTGCGATTTTTTCGCCGAGCTGGTCGCGCAGCACGCGGGTCTTCACCTCCTCGACCTGGCCTTCGGCGAGTTCGGCCAGCTGGAACGGACCGTAGGACACCCGGATCAGCCGGTTCACTTCGAGACCGAGGTGCGCCAGCACGTTGCGCACTTCACGATTTTTGCCTTCGCGGATCGCAAATACCAGCCAGACATTGGCGCCCTGGTCTCGCTCCAGGGTCGCATCGATCGGGCCGTATTTTACGCCATCGACTTCGATGCCCCTCTTCAGTTCGTCGAGTTGCGCCTGCGTCACCTCGCCATGAGCGCGGACACGATAGCGCCGAAGCCAACCCGTCTCTGGCAGTTCGAGCGCACGGGCCAGGCCGCCATCGTTGGTGAGCAACAGCAGGCCTTCAGTATTAAAATCCAGCCGCCCGATGCTGATCAGCCGCGGCAATCCTTCCGGCAAGTTATCGAACACCGTCGGCCTGCCTTCAGGGTCAGCATGGGTGGTCATTAAGCCACGCGGCTTATGGTACAGGAACAGCCGCGTGCGCTCGCGAGGCGGCAACGGCTTGCCGTCGACGGTGATAACGTCATTCTCGGTGACGTCGAGCGCGGGCGAATTGATAATGCGGCCGTTGACGGTGACGCGGCCCTGCACGATCCATTCCTCCGCGTCGCGGCGGGAGGCAAGCCCTGCCCGCGACACCACCTTGGCGATGCGCTCGCCGGATTTCTTTTCACGCGGCGGTCGGGCCGGACGGCGTTCCTCGCTCGCTCGCTCGCGATAGGCGCCGCGGCCGCCGAACGCCGGACGTTTGGCGAAAATCTTGCTGTCGTCCTCGTTTTCCCGGCGAGGCCGATCGGCATTTCGATCGAACGATCGGGGTTCGCTGCGGGGATGTTCCTGCCAGTCGTTACGGCGCGCCCCACGCTCGCTGTTGCCATCGCGACGCGGCCGCTCGAATTTCGGCCGCTCGCGATGCGGGCGCTCGCCTTCTGGACGATGGGCTTGCGGGCGATCCTCGCGGGGGCGCGAAAAGCGCGGACGTTCCTCGCTGCCACGGTGTTCCCGCGGCTTGTCGAAACGCGGCTTGTCGTAACTGCGCTTTTCGAAGCTTTTCGCGCCATCGCGCGAGGGACGCGAGTTGCGTCCGGCATGATCGGCCGAACCCGCGTCGCGCTTATGCCAGGGTTTTGACTCGCCGCGATCTGGACCGCGATCCCGCGCGCTGCCAAATTCCTTGCGCGGCCCACGTTCGTCCCGGTTGCCAGCTCGCGAAAACTTTTTGTCGCCTCCGAATTTTCTCTCGCCTTGCGCTCGGTCGCCATCACGCGGCGGCCTGGCATTGTAGGGGCGATCACCTCGGGGCCGGTCGCCGTCTTTGCGGAAACCTTCACCACGCGGTGTGTAGGATCGCTTCTCTCCACGATCGTCACGGGGTGCGTAGGGCCGCTTGTCACCAAATTTCTTTTGCTGGAAGCGTGCCGCCGGTCGGGCCTCGCCGCGCTCGCCCTGCGGCGCACGGTCATCGCGATTGTATTTCGGGCGATCGCCGCGCGGCGTGTACGGACGCTTGTCACCCTCACTCTTGCCGGCGAAACCGCGCTTGGCGAATTTCTTTTCAGGTCCACGCGCTGCGCCCGGGCGGCCCTTGGCGCCGGAGGGCCGATCGCGTCGGCCGTTGTTTTTGTCGTTATCGCGGGCCATGGAGGGTCTCACTTCGGGTGCGGATGGACTGGGATCAGGCTGACGCGGACGGCCGGTTGTCTATGACACGCGCGCTGTTGGCGTCGCGGCATTTCACGCAAAACCGGTATCCACTTTTGCTGAATGTGCTTCTAGTAGCAGAGTTCTACAGGTAACGCGATCAGCAAAAGTGGGCCTCTCGTGGCTAAACCGCTCACCCCTCCGGCGCGTCATGGGGTAGATACCAGGCATGAGCGCACCGTCTTTTATGGATCTAGCACTGAAAGCTGCCGAAAACGCCGGGAAATCCGGCGAAGTCCCGATCGGATGCGTCATCGTGCTTAACAACGAGGTTGTCGCCACGGCCGGAAACCGCACCTTGAGCGACCGCGATCCGACCGCGCATGCGGAAATGCTCGCGATCCGCCAAGCCAGCGAAACTGTTGGCAGCGAACGCCTGGTCGACTGCGACCTCTACGTTACTCTGGAGCCGTGCACGATGTGCGCAGGCGCGATCTCGTTTGCGCGGATAAGGCGGCTGTATTACGGCGCGAGTGACGCGAAGGGCGGCGCGGTGGACTACGGCGTGAGGTTCTTCGCCTCACCAACCTGCCATCACGCCCCCGAGGTCTATTCGGGGCTGGGTGAAAGCGAAGCGGCGAGGCTGTTGCGGGATTTTTTCAAGGCGCGGCGCTGAAGAAATCCTTTAATGCCTTTGCGGTCACATCGGGATTTTCTTCCGCCAAAAAATGCCCGGAGTTGACCGCCGCGCCCGAGACGTTGGTCGCCCATGTCTTCCAGGTATCGAGCGGGGTTGCCGCGGCAGCGGCAATGCCGGCATCGCCCCACAGCGCCAGCATCGGAATGGTGATTTTCTTGCCGGCGTCGTGATCGGCTTTATCGATCTCGAAATCGGCATAGGCGCCGGCGCGATAATCCTCGCACATCGCATGCACCCGCGAGGGGTCGCGGAACGCCATCAGATAATGCTCCAGGGCGCGCCGGTCGATCGCTTCGAGAGTTTTCGATTTGGTCTGGCTCGCCATCTTGTAGCGTAGAAAGAAATCCGGGTTACCGCCGATCAACGTCTCCGGCAACGGGAAGGGCTGCGCCAGAAAGCTCCAGTGATAAATTTTCAGCGCGTAGAGCCGGTCCATTCGCTGCCAGTAATCATAGGTCGGCAGAATATCCAGCACAGCCAGCTGCGATAGCCGACCGGGGTGATCGAGCGCCAAGCGATAGCTGACGCGGCCCCCGCGATCATGCGCGGCGATGGCAAAATGCACGTGGCCGAGTTGCTCCATGGCCTCGATCATGGTCCGCGCCATCGCACGCTTGGTGTACGGGCTGTGATCCTTGTCGCTCTCCGGCATATCCGACCAGCCATAGCCCGGCAGGTCGGCGATGATGAGCGTGAACCTGTCGGCAAGTTGCGGCGCGACGCGGTGCCACATGA